>JAUNEM010000261.1 GCA_030525515.1 Eubacteriales bacterium | reverse complement strand
GAGTCCGGCTGCCATTCTGCTCTGCCGTCTCAGTGCCCACACCTGCATTTTCCGGTCCTGCATTTTCTTCCACGGATTCTTCCACGGATGTTTCCGCCGCGGAGGCGCCTGCCTCCACCAGTATTTTCCCGCAGATGGTGTCCTGGATGATGTGTACTTTCTGAGTCTTCATCAGTTCCAGAAGGATGAGAAAGGTCACGATGACCTCTTCCTTACTCTCCTGAGATTCGAGAAGAGCTCTGAAATCCGTGTGGGGATGAGCCTGCAGATAGGCGCGGATGTAGAGAGTCTTGTTGTCAATGCTGATCTCTTCGCGCTTGATTTTCCCAAAGCCGCTGCGGATAGGATCCCGGCGGCTTTTCTTTCTGCGAAGCACTTCACCGAAGACCTTCTGCAGGCTCTCCAGATCTGTACCTTTGAGGAGCTCATCATAGTTGATGGGAGGCTGGTAGCTCAGCACTTCTTTCGGAAGCTTCTGCTCCCGAAAATAGCGCACGCCTGCCTGTTCGCGGCAGACGGCGAGCTCTTCGGAGAGATATTTGTACATCTTATATTCCAGAAGACGGCGCACCAGTTCTTCACGGGGATCGCCCTCCTCCTCACCTGTCTCCTCGTCCTTTTCGCGGGGCAGCAGCATACGGCACTTGATGTCGAGAAGAGTTGCCGCCATGACAAGGAACTCGCTGGTGACGTCCAGATCCTGGCGGTCCATCTGGCGGACGTATTCCAGATACTGGTCTGTGATCTCGACAATCGGAATATCATAAATGTCTATTTTATTTTTTTCAATCAGGTGCATGAGGAGATCCAGAGGACCTTCGAACACCGGAAGCTTAACGGGAATTGCCATAATTTTTTTCTATGTCTGTTCTAAAAAAGAACAGGAACCGGGATGGGTGAAGCAGTTCAGTATTCTGCATTATAGCATGAAAACGGCGGAATGCGACTCTTTCCCCGGTTTATTTTGCCGGAAGGTATTTTTGGGGCACGAAAGGCAGGCTTCCGGGACTGGGGACTGCAAGGAAGGCGCGGAGAGCATTCTTTACCGCAGAGAGAGCGCCTGACTTTAAATTGTGGTAGGATTTGCATATTTGATGATAGAAATTGCAAGTGCGCTATCCCTTTTTTCATTGTATTATAGGTGTGTGAGCAGGAAGAGTCAAAGTGCCCGGAAAACACTTTGATATCCGCAAAAAAGTATCTATAATAGTGTATATCAATAATCTATCAATAAAGACAAGAGAACAGAAACAAGAAGATGTAATATCGTTAACAGGAGCTTCCGGGGAGGAAAATAATGATGACATCCAAAGAGAGAGTTTTGACAGCATTTGCGCATAAAGAGCCCGACAAGGTGCCGGTGGACTTCGGCGGAATGTGCACATCCATGGTCAACTGCCAGGTGGTTGCCCAGCTGAGGGATTATTACGGTCTCGAGAAGAGGCTTCCCCGCATCAATGATATGAGCACTATGACGGCTTTCGTAGATCCGGATCTGGGAGAAGCCATGGGTGTCGATGTGCAGAATCTCGACAATTTCGGGGACACCTACGGACATCACAATGACGCGTGGAAAGAGTGGGAATACCGCGGCACACCGATCCTGATCCCTGCAAACGCCACCCTTCATGACGACGGCAAGGGCGGGACCTATGTTTATCCTGAAGGTGACGACTCCGTCGCTCCCAGCGGCCACCTGCCTGCCGGCGGCTATTATTTCGACAATCTGGAGCGCCCTGAGGAGGAGGTCGATGAGGATGATCCCGATCTGTCCGGCAATGTAGAGGACTACATGCTGGCATCCGATGAGCAGATCGCCTTCCACCACAAAAAGCTGGAGGAATACAGACCCCTGCAGCGGGCCATCCAGGTCATTCCCGGCTATTCCTGCCTGGGAGACGCCAACAACATTCCCGGACCCAACATTAAGCATCCCCGCGGCGTACGCAGGATCGCGGACTGGTACATGGCGCCTCTGCTCTATCCCGATGAGGTAGAGGAGGTCTTTGACCAGGGCACTGACATTGCCATTCAGAACTTCCAGAAGTACTGGGACGAGTTCGGCTCGGACATCGATATTATCTACATCTGCGGCACAGACTACGGCTCACAGAACAGCCTGATGATGTCTCCGGACACCTATGAGGAAATCTATCTTCCCTATTACAAGAAGATGTGCGACTGGATTCACGAGCACACCACCTGGAAGACCCTCAAGCACTCCTGCGGCGCGGTCTACGACATGATTCCGCTCTTCATCGAGAGCGGCTTCGACGCCCTCAATCCCGTCCAGTGCTCCGCGACAGGCATGGATCCGCAGAAGCTCAAGGACAACTTCGGCAAGGACATCCTCTTCTGGGGCGGCGGCGTCGACACCCAGCACACCCTTCCCTTCGGAACACCCGAAGAGGTGCGTGAGCAGGTCCTGCGGAGACTGGAGATTTTCTCCAAAGACGGCGGCTATATCTTCAATACCATTCACAATATCCAGGCCAATACTCCCATCGAGAATATCGCCGCAATGGTAGAAGCTGTCAAGGAATTCAACGGCGACAGGTAAAGCAGCGGAGCAGCGCGCAGCTTCCATCATAGGAGTCTGTGAACTGTGTTCATATCATCAGGATGAATAAAGCATTGCGGGAGAGCCGGGGCGCGAAGCAATTCGTGGATGATTCATACATGTTTGCGGACGCGGGATCATGGCCTCAAGAATGTATTTAAAGCTGTCGTTCACGGTTGTATAGACGGTGGATGGCAGCTTTTTCTGTCTCAATGCGGTTTCAGGGGTGATGGATGGAAAACCATGTTTTTAAATACATATCAGAGAAAGAACTGGGAGACATGCTGAAGGCATTTCATGCCATTACCCGGCTCAATATTGCCCTGATCGATGATAAAGGCAGTGAGCTTCTGCAATACGGGGAGAAATATCCCTACTGCACAGAGTTCGCCCGCCACAACAAAGCGGGGCGCAATTGCGCGCAGGAGCATGTCCGCGCCGGTGAGATGGCAAAGGATTTCGGAGAAGCCTATCTCTTTTGCTGCCATTCCGGCATGAACCACATTGTCTATCCTGTTATGATCAAGGGAAAACAGTTCGGCTCCGTGGTCGCCGGCCCCTTTCTCATGGATGATCCGGACGCGGTCATGATCACGGACCTGAATAAAAAAAATACGATTCCCACGGAAGGCCTGGTTCGCCTGATGGAATATTCCGGCGGGATCCCCGTGCTGGAACCTGCCCTTGTCACCCAGATCAGCGCGGTTTTCAACTACCTGATGCGCAG
>JAUNEM010000066.1:2405-12825 GCA_030525515.1 Eubacteriales bacterium | reverse complement strand
GCCCTCTGTCTCGGGCATAGCCTTGCTTTTGCTGGCAATCTTGAAAATCATCATGACGGCAAACATCATAACCAGTCCGCAGAGGAGTCCGATCAGAGGGTTCCGGATGAGTCCCGCGATGATATAAGTCACGGCCGAGACAGCCGCGCAGGTCAGGGCATAGGGCATCTGGGTCGAGACATGGTTGATGTGGTTGCACTGCGCGCCGGCGGAGGACATGATTGTCGTGTCGGAAATGGGTGAGCAGTGGTCGCCGCAGACGGAACCGGCCATGCAGGCGCTCATGGCGATGATCATGAGCTGGGGATCCGTGGTCTGGAAGCAGGATACGACGATTGGAATCAGGATACCGAAAGTTCCCCAGGATGTTCCTGTCGCGAAGGAAAGGCCGACCGCGATCAGGAAAATGACGCAGGGCAGGAAGGAGGCAAAGCCGGCAGCATTGTTGGCAATGACACCTGCCACGTATTCCTTGGCTCCCAGGCTTGCGGTGGTTCCGTTCAGGGTCCATGCCAGTGTCAGGATGAGGATGGCGGGAACCATCTGCTTGAATCCATCGGGAAGGCAGCTCATCATTTCATCAAAGCTGAGGGAATTGCGGATCAGGTAATAAACCATGGTGATGACAAGGGCACAGAAGGATCCGAGAACCAGGCCGACGGAGGCATCGCTGTTGGCGAAGGCGTCGACAAAGTTTGTGCCGGTGAAAAAGCCGCCGGTATAGATCATGCCGACGACGCAGCATGCGATCAGGGAGATGATCGGGACAAGCATGTCCGCGACGATACCGACTCTGCCATGGGAATCATCGACTGCGTTTGCATAGGGTCTGTCAGGGGTCGTGTAAATATCGTCCCTGACAGTGGCGTTGTACTCGTGAAGTGCCATGGGGCCGTAGTTGACGTCCATCAGAACGATCATGATCATCATGGCGATGGTGAGCAGCGCGTAATAATTGTAGGGAATGGTGCGGATGAACAGAGCCAGTCCGTTTTCACCCTCGACAAAGCCTGCTACCGCTGCCGCCCAGCTGGAGATGGGCGCGATGATGCAGACAGGAGCCGCAGTGGCATCGATCAGATAAGCCAGTTTGGCACGGGAAACGTTGTGCTTGTCGGTGACGGGGCGCATGACACTGCCGACAGTCAGGCAGTTGAAGTAGTCATCGATGAAGATCAGGACGCCGAGCGCGATGGTAGCCAGCTGGGCGCCCTCGCGGGTCTGGATGCGTCTGGAAGCCCAGTTGCCGAAAGCCGCGCTGCCGCCGGTGCGGTTCATCAGCTGCACGATCGTTCCGAGAATGACCAGGAAGATCAGGATGCCGACGTTCCATCCGTCGGAAAGAGAAGCGATGATACCGTCATTGAAAATGTGGGTCATCGTTCCTTCAAAGTTGAAGCCTGAAAACAGAAGAGATCCTGTCACAATACCGATGAAAAGTGAGCTGTACACTTCCTTGGTGACAAGGGCCAGGATGATAGCGATCAGCGGAGGAATCAGCGACCAGAAGCTCTGCTGAACACTCTCCGGTGTCGTGACAAAGGCTGAGATGATCAGGAAGATGAGCACCGCAAGAAACGCGGCGACCGTAATCCTTACTGTACTTGACTTGTTTTCCATAACTCTAATTTCCCCTCTCATTGTGCAAAATATACAAATTGCAAAACTTCTATTATGTTAATACGCCAACGTGATAAAGTCAACAGCATTCCCCTTGAGAGGGGAATGCCGCAGTTCAAAAAAACGGCAGGAGAGGACTCTGTTTCTTCAGTCCGTTCTCCTGCCGGGTCTTTTTCAGTATTTTTCTTTCAAAAAATGTGTATGCTTTTAAAAAATTATGGTAAAAGCTGCGCATCCGGCGCGCAAGACCCGCGAGCAGATCCTGACATTACTTTTTTTCATTATCGGTCTCTTCAACGTACCTGTTCACGATCACCACGTTGGCGTCCGTCGTCAGGCTGTCTGCAATACCCTCGGTGACATAGAGGGTTCCCTCCTTGTCCTCAAGGATATAGTCGAAGTTCCAGCTGCTCTCTCTCCAGAATTTTTCCGCCTGGTCCTTTCCCATGATAAAGAGGGATGTCGAGAGGCCGTCCGCCAGAATGCCCTGATCGCATACGATCGTGGCGGAGATCAGTCCGCTGTCCGCCGGATATCCGGTGCGGGGATCGATGATATGGTGATAGCGCACTCCGTTTTCTTCAAAGTATCTCTCATAGCCGCCGGAGGTGACTACCGCTTTGTTCTCCACATCCAGAACGCCCAGATATTCCAGGGAACTCTCGGGATTCTGCACGGCGACTCTCCAGGGCTTTCCATTCAGCTTGGATCCGAACGCCTGGACGTTGCCGCCCAGACTGATGATTCCGCTGCTGATCTTGTAGCGGCTGAAGACCTCTCCGACACGGTCGCCGGTGTAGCCCTTGGCGATGCCGCCCAGGTCGATCTCCATGCCTTTGGTTTTGAAGGAAACAGATGGAGCTGAAGGAACTTTGATGGCCGCGAGCTTCTCTTTGGCGCTTTTCAGCGCGTCGGCAGCGGCTTTGTCCGCAGCTTCGGCATCAGCCTGTTCCCCGGAAGTCTGGTCCTGACCGGTCTTTCCCTCCGCTGCGGCGGCCGCCTTTTTCTCCTCAGCGGCTTTTTTCCGGTCAGCGGCCTGTTTCGCGGCCTGGTCGGCGGCTTCCTGAGCTTTCTCCACTTCTTCAGCAGCTGCTGCCGCGGCCTTCTGGGCTTTCTTCATGTCGGCTTCCGTGATCAGTTCGATCGCGGGGACGTCCGCCAGCTTCAGAGCCTTTTCAATTTCGGCGCCTGAGGGAACCCTGTACTCCTGTGTCGGAAATCCCCAGACTTTCATGACAGGATAGATGGCGATATTGAATAGTCCGTCTGTCTTATCATAGAGTTCCAGCGACTTGTCGATGAGGGTCTCCACGTCCCCGGAAATCTCTCCGCTGCCCGCGGCATTGATCCGGCAGATCTCGCTGGTGCTGATTCCGGTAGAGAGCATGTCGTCAAGTTTGTGGATCTCCTTTGCGGCCGCGAGGACAGCCTTTTCCGCCTGGTCTCCATATGCCAGGAGAGTCATATAGGTGTCCATGGCAAATACGTTCATGGAAACACCCCCGTCCTCACGGACGGAAGGCTTCTCGGGAATCTCCTCCTCTTTGTCCCCGCTGCCTGATTTCCGGTCAGCTTCCTGATCCGCTTCGGGGCCGGCGGATTCCGACGTCCCTTTTCCGCTTTCAGAAGCATCTTTCACGGATGATGTCCCGGAAGCGGCTTCTTCAGTATGATCCGCCGCGGTATCTTCTGACACCGTTCCCTGCTTCACAGCTTCCGCAGCAGCACTGCCTGACACCGCTCCATTTTTCACAGCTTCCGCAGCCGCGGTATTGCCCGACGCGGCTCCCTGCTTTACAGCTTCCGCAGCCGCGGCTCCGGCGGCTTCTTCTCTTTCCGCCGCCTTTTCCCTTGATGAGCCGCCTGTTTCCGCACCAGTGTCATCAAGCCCTGTCGATGCCTGTACCGCTTCCTGTACCGCTGACTGTCCGGCTTTCTCTTCTTTCTCTTCCGTCTGAGCGTTTTCGCTCCTGCCGGAAGTCCCCGACGCGGCGCAGCCGGTCATGGAGGTCATGGAAAGAACAATTGAGGCCGTCAGGACAGCCGCGGCCAGTCTGATGTGTCTTTTATCTGTGTTCCCGAAAATCTTCAATCTGTCACTCCTCGACGACTCTCACCGTCTCCATCACCTGATCTTCATAGGGCCTGTCACCGTTCCAGCGGTTGGTGCGGGTCGCGGCGATGCGGTCCACGACATCCATTCCGCTCACGACATGGCCGAATGCCGCATACTGTCCATCCAGGTAATTGGCGTCGGCATGCATGATGAAAAACTGGCTGCCCGCGCTGTCCGGATCCATGGCTCTGGCCATGCTGATGACGCCGCGTTTGTGGCTGATCGGATTGTCAACGCCGTTTGCCTTGAACTCTCCCTTGATCGTCCAGCCGGGGCCTCCCATGCCGGTTCCCTCGGGGTCTCCTCCCTGGATCATAAATCCGGGGATAACTCTGTGGAAAATCGTTCCGTCATAGAATTTCATATTGACGAGTTTCAGGAAATTTTCAACTGTAATCGGGGCGGCTTTTTCATCGAGTTCCAGGTCGATGACGCCTCCGTCTTTCATAGTGATTCTGATCATAAATATAACCTCCGGGTTCTTACGTAAAACGGCGGCCGCCGGTCCCTTCAGGAATGTTCGAAAATCCGCCTGTCCATACACTCAGTGCTTTCCCAAACATTGGCTTCAATGCCTTATAATTCATTGCCTTCTAAAAGCTTTTTTAAAGCATTGCCTTCTCAAAGCTTTTTTCAAAAAGGCGTCAGAACAATCCGGTAATCTTTCCGTTTTCCATGACGTCGATGCTGCAGGCAGCGGGGCGCTTGGGAAGTCCGGGCATGGCCATGATCGTTCCTGTCAGGGCAACGACAAATCCTGCACCCGCGGACACATAGACCTCGCGCACGTTGAGGTCATAGCCTGTGGGACGGCCGAGTTTGGTCTGGTCATCGGAGAGGGAATACTGGGTCTTGGCAATGCAGACCGGCAGATTGCCGAATCCCTGTGCCTCGAGCTCGCGCAGCTGTTTCTGGACCGCTCCCGCGAAGACGACACCGTCCGCGCCGTAGATTTCTTTGGCGATGGTCTCGATCTTTTCCGCCAGGGGCATCTCGAGGGGATAGATGGGGGCATATTTGCTCTCTTTTTCCTCGATGGTCTTGATGACCTTCTTTGCCAGGTCAATGCCGCCCTTGCCGCCCTCGGCCCATACGGTGGCCTTGGAGAATTCACAGCCATGGCTGACGCAGAAATCTTCGACCGCCTTTGTCTCAGCCTCGGTATCAGTGATGAAGGAGTTGAGGGCGACGACTGCGGGAACGCCGAATTTCTGAATATTTTCAATGTGCTTTTCGAGGTTCACGATACCCTTCTTCAGCGCCTCGACATTCTCTTCCTTGAGGTCTGCCTTGGCCACGCCTCCGTTGTACTTGAGGGCCTGGACGCTGGCGACGATGACGACTGCGTCAGGATGAAGCTCCGCCATGCGGCACTTGATATCCAGGAATTTCTCCGCGCCCAGATCAGCGCCGAATCCCGCCTCGGTGATCGCGTAGTCGGCGATCTTGAGAGCCGCCCTGGTCGCGCGGACAGAGTTGCAACCGTGAGCGATGTTGGCGAAGGGGCCTCCGTGGACAAGAGCGGGAGTGTGCTCGATGGTCTGGATGAGGTTGGGGGAGATGGCTTCCTTGAGAAGGGCCATCATGGAACCGGTCACCTCCAGGGACTTTGCCAGAACCGGCTCACCCTGGTAATTGTATCCGATCACGATGCGGTCAAGGCGCCTGCGGAGATCTTCCCTGTCTGCGGCAAGGCACAGGACAGCCATGATCTCGGAAGCGGCGGTGATGACGAAGCGGTCCTGGCGGAGAGGTCCGTCCATCTTTGTGCCCATGCCGACGACGATGTTGCGCAGGGCACGGTCGTTCATATCCATGCAGCGCTTCCAGACGATCCTGGTGGGATCGATCCCGAGAGCGTTTCCGTGATGGATGTGGTTGTCAATAGCTGCCGCCAGCAGGTTGTTGGCGGAAGTGATGGCGTGGAAATCGCCTGTGAAATGCAGGTTGAGTTCCTCCATGGGAAGGACCTGGGCATAGCCGCCGCCTGCCGCTCCGCCCTTGACACCGAAGCAGGGTCCCAGAGAGGGCTCACGCAGGGCCAGCATGACATTCTTTCCAAGCTGGTGGAAAGCGTCCGCCATACCGATACTGGTGGTGGTCTTTCCTTCTCCCGCGGGAGTGGGGTTGATGGCAGTCACAAGAATCAGTTTTCCGTCCGGACGTGATTCCAGGCTCTCCAGATACTCGTCGGAGAGTTTTGCTTTGTACTTTCCATACAGTTCAAGGGAATCGGCAGGGATTCCCGAAGCCTCAGCGACCTTAGTGATCGGAAAGAGCTCGGCCTCTTGCGCAATCTGTATGTCTGTCTTCATTTTATCGCTTCCTCCTTTGTCCGTTCACAATTTTCTGCAAACATGAAACTATGCCGGGCGTACAATGTGCGCCCGGCGCTTGAATAAATACCTTATTTAATTTTACTGTCCGGCTGTTCCGGATCTTCCGCGTGATCAGCGTCCCGCGTTATGGATATCCGGCAGTCCGGTGTGAGTCCTCATAACCGCGCAGTAAGAATCCGGTCACTTAATCTGATCTTTGTACTTCATGTAAAACAGCCCGATCTTTTCATAAGTTTCATCATCGATGTCATGCTCGATCTTACATGCTTCCAATGCAGCCTTTTCCTCATCGATTCCGATCGCTACCAGCACTTTGGTCAGAAGCTTGTGCCGGGAATAGATTCTCTCGGCAATTGCCCGTCCCTCCCCGGTCAGAGTGATCAGCCCGTTCACATCCATATTGATGTAACCGTTCTCTCTGAGTTTTTTCATCGCGATACTGATACTTGGTTTGGAAAAATTCATCTCATTGACAATGTCAATAGAACGGACCTGTCCGTTTCTCTCATACAAAATCAGTATGGTTTCCAGATAGTCTTCCGCAGACTCGTGAAGCACCAAATCAATATACCTCCTCTTACACATTCCTGTCCGGCAAGCCCCGCCGGGCGGGGCGCGCTTGGCCGTTCACACGCCGGACGGCGTATGAACGGTAACGGGCACTTTTTAATGCGCAGATCAATACATAAACTCAAATACCAGTCCGCCGTATGCCGGGAGATCAAACTCAAGATACTGATCCCGGAAATCGCACTCTCCTTTTTTCGCGCGGATCACTTCCGGAACCGGAGTATCCCCGAATCCGCCGTACTGTTTCTCGCTGCTGTTCAGAACGAGTTTGTAGCGCTTGTTCACCGGAACACCGACACGGTATTTCTCGTATTTGACAGGAGTCATGTTCAGCACAAATACAAGTCCTTTGCGGCTCGAAGGGCACTTGCGCACGAAGGAGTAGATACTGCGGTCCGCGTCATTGGCGTTGATCCACTCGAATCCGCCCCAGTCATTGTCGATCTCGTACAGGCACTTGTAGCTTCTGTACATGTCGAGCAGCTTTCCGACATATTTCTTCATGCCGCTGTTCTGCTCATCGGAGAGCAGGAACCAGTCGAGTTCGCGCGCTTCGCTCCACTCGCGCTCCTGGCCGAATTCCTGACCCATGAAGAGGAGCTTCTTGCCGCAGTGGCCGGTCATAAAGGTATAGCCCAGGCGGAGGTTGGCGTATTTGTCCACGCGATAGCCGGGCATTTTCTCGACCATGGAGCACTTGAGGTGTACGACCTCATCGTGCGACAGGGGAAGAATATAATTTTCCGCGCTGTTGTAGCTCATGGCAAAGGTCATGCCGTTGTGGTCGCCTTTGCGCATGACGGGATCGAGCTTCATATATTCGCAGAAGTCGTGCATCCAGCCCATGTTCCACTTGAAGTCGAATCCGAGTCCGCCGTCCTCGGGTTTCGCGGTAATCTTGGGCCATGCCGTGGACTCCTCGGCGATCGTGAGGAAGCCGGGGCAGTCGCGGTGGATCACGGAATTGAGGTGTTTAAAGAACTCAATCGCGTCGAGGTTCTCGTTTCCGCCGTACTTGTTGGCGAGCCACTGTCCATCCTTCTTGCCATAATCAAGATAAAGCATGGAGGCAACCGCGTCAACACGAATTCCGTCGATATGGAACTCTTTGATCCAGTAAAAGACATTGGCAATCAGGAAATTGCTGACCTCATGCTTGCCGAGGTTGAAAATACGGGTGCCCCAGTCGGGGTGCTCACCGCGGCGGGGATCCGGATCCTCAAAGATGCACTGGCCGTCGAATCTGGCGAGACCGTGGGCGTCCGGGCAGAAGTGGGCGGGCACCCAGTCAAGGATGACACCGATCCCGGCTGTGTGCAGCTTGTTGATCATGTACATGAAGTCATTCGGTGTTCCATAGCGGGACGTAGGCGCATAGTAGCCTGTGACCTGGTAGCCCCAGGAACCGTCGAAGGGGTGCTCGGAGATTCCCATGAGCTCGATATGGGTATACTTGAGATCCTTGAGGTACTCGACAATGCGGTCCGCGAATTCTCTGTAATTATAAAAACCGTCTCCGCCGTCAGGGTGTTTCATCCAGGAACCGATGTGGCACTCATAGATCGCCAGAGGCTGCTGATTGATGCTCTTCTTGCCGCGCTTGTTCATCCAACGGCCGTCAGTCCAGTGGAATCCCCTGATATCCGCTGTCTTGGACGCGGTCCCGGGACGGAGCTCCGCCGCGTTCGCGAACGGATCCGCCTTGTAAATATTTGTGCCGTCTGCTGCTTTGATGCAATACTTATAAAGCTCTCCCGCTTCGATTCCGGGAATAAAGAGGGTCCAGATTCCGCCATCATTCAGCTTGTTCATAGGATACTTCTCTTCATTCCAGTCATTGAATGTGCCGATTACATGAACGGCCTTGGCGTTCGGTGCCCATACCGCAAAGAAATAGCCCTTCTCCCCGTTTTCGATCGACGGATGTGCCCCGAGCTTCTGATAGATGTCGTAGTGTGTCCCGTTGCCGAACAGATACGCATCTGTCTCTGATACAAAGACTCTTTTCTCGTTTGCAGCCATAAGTACCCCTTTCTTACTGCTGTTTTGACATGTTTTTGGTGATTGATATCGTCGTCCTGTTTAATTCTTTTCCTGTTCTGACGTATTGCTTTCTTTTCCTATTATCTTTTCCTGTTATTCCGCTCTCGTTATTATTCCTATTATCGTTTCCCGGTTATTCTTTCCTCTTATTCTTTTCGCGCTGTTTTGTTCCTGTTATTTCATTTCTGTTTTTTCCGTTCCCGTTGTTTTCCGGCAGGTCCGCCCGGTCCGCTTCAGTCGGCTTCAGCCGTCTTCAGACCCGGACCTGATGCGGCAGGGCTGCCGCTTTATTTGTCCATCTGTTTTCTCACTTCTTCGCTGTCCCAGGAGCGGGTCGTCCCGGATGCCGGGTCGTCTTCCGCACCGGCAGGGATTTCCTCAGAGTCCTCCGCTTCCCCGGAGTCACCGGAGTCTGCGGAAAAGTCATCGCCGTAGAGTTCTCTCTTGACGGCATCTGATTTCTCCATCACACGGCGGCGGGCCTCCGCAAGGCGCTGCTGCTCGCTGTTCCTGCGAATCTTCTCCCATTCGGACATGATCTGTTCAAGGTTGAGCTGGCCTTCCGTCTGCGTTTCCTCAACAGGCTCCTCCTCCATGACCATCGCGAGCTGGCCGCTGGTCTCCTGGGCAAGCACATTGTCATAATCGTCTATTTCGCGCATGCCGTTCGCGATCGTCTCCTGCATCTTCACTTCGCTGAGAAGGGTGTCGGTATATTCTTCGGGATTCCCTGTTTCAAGAGCGTCCTCCGGAACATCCTCCCCGCCGGAAGTGCCGGCATCAGGCTCCCTGTTTTCATCGGCGTCTTCCGCCCTGCCCTCTGTCTCAGGCTGCGGTTGATCTACAGCCTCAGTCTCCGCCGCCTCCGCGGTCTCCTCCGAAGGCTCATTCTCTTCTGCCGGAGGCGCGGGCGGGACATAGCTGCCGCCTGCCTTGAGAATCGCGAGCTGCTCCTCCTGCTGGGGTGTGAGCGGTGTGAGAGACTGTTTAAGTTCCAGGGCCCGGATCACAAAACGGCCGTCTCCGAAATATGCCACGATCTCATCGCACTGGCGCGCGCAGCGCAGCTCATCTCCTGCTTTCAGGTAGAGTGTGGCAAGCTCATAGGCGTATTTTTCCCTGAAGTCATGACGCAGGAATTCCTCGAGGACAGAAATCTGTTCAAAGACATTTACGTCCTGCTTTTTATATAATTTGTATTGAAGAAGAAAGCGGTCCGGATCTCTGGGTGCCACATTGATAAAGGCGTTGTACAGCTGAAGAGCGTGAATATAATGATCCAGTTTCAGTTCCAGCTCGCAGAGCGAATAAATGATCTTCCTGGAAGACGGCTTGCGCTCGTAGGCAATCTCCAGCAGTTCAAGGCTGTCTTCGTATCTCCTGTTGATTTTATACAGGTCACTGATCCTGCAGAGAGTAAAGGTGCCTCTCACATTTTTCCAGTCAATCTTATCGGCAATTGCGGCAGCCTCATTGAAATGACGCTCTTCAATCAGTCTGTCAATCTCATCCAGGCTCACTCGATATTCATACTTATCCAAAATTCCAACCCTCTATCACTGTTTCATCAAAAAAATTGCTATTATCAGTTTAGCACAGCCCCATATTGATGTCAAAATGAGTCGGTGCCTGTATGCGTCAGGAATGCGTCAAAAAGGCAGTCCCGGCAGGCTTTTCCGTACTGTCAGACAGCAGTGTCCCCCGGAGCGGGCATTTCCCATATTCCCCGTCC
>JAUNEM010000066.1:0-2305 GCA_030525515.1 Eubacteriales bacterium | reverse complement strand
TCCCGACAGCAGTCTGCTCAGTTCCGCGAACTGCCCCAGTGACAGCTTCTCCCCGCGGATATCCGCCGAAAGGCCCATTGCGGCAAGGGCCTCCTCCACTTCGCCGCGCGTGAGGGAACGGCCGTCGTATCGGAATCCATGAGAGAGACCATTGGCCAGCGTCTTACGCCTCTGGTTGAAAGAGGCGCGGATCAGGGCAAACATAAATCCCTCCTCGGCTTCCACCGGAGGCTCTTTGTATGCCTGCAGGTGGAGCACCGCGCTCTCGACAGCCGGGCTGGGGAAGAAGCAGGACTGCGGTACCTTGAGGACCACTTCCGGGGCCGAATAATACTGGACCGCAAGCGACAGGGCACCGTACTCCCGGCTGCCTGCTCCGGCACAGATGCGGTCAGCGACCTCTTTCTGAACCATGACGGTGATGCTCTCAAAACATCCCTTTTCCTCCAACAGGCGGATCAGGATCGGTGTCGTCACATAGTATGGAAGATTCGCGACCACCTTGAGCGGACGGCCCCCGTTGTAGCGGTCAGCCAGTTCCTTCAGATCCGTGCGCAGAATGTCCTGCCAGATGACATCGACATTGTCACAGTCCTGCAGGGTAAATTCAAGCACCGGGCGCAGGCTCTCATCTATTTCCACACAGATGACCCTGCCCGCGGCTTCGGAGAGATACTGTGTCATGGTTCCGATACCCGGGCCGATCTCCAGGACACAGTCCTCAGGCCCCACTCCGGATGCCTCAACAATACCGCGCACAATATTTCCGTCCGTCAGAAAATTCTGTCCGAATTTTTTTCTGGCCCGAATGCCGAATCTGGCCAGTACAGCACGTGTCACTCCCGATGTCGTCAGCTTTTCCAAATCAATTCCTTTCTTTAAGCAGATGATAAATATCTATGTGAAAGATTAAAGCCTATCTAAATGATAAAAAATATAGAATTATCCTGAAATACTTATCCAGATTGTTACGGATTGTTATGATTCGTCACTTATCCGGGTTTTTTCTGATCCAGCCGGTAGAGCCGCAGGGCATTCTGCTCCGTTCTGTCAATGACCTCCTGCGTGCTCATTCCCTTGAGCCGGGCGATCGCCTCCGCCACATAGGGCAGGTAAAGGGAGCTGTTGCGCTTGCCCCGGAAGGGCACGGGCGCCAGATAAGGGCTGTCTGTCTCCAGCACAATGTTGTCGATCGGAATCCCCTGGGCGACCTCCTTGAGCTTGCGGGCGTTTTTAAAAGTCACAACTCCGCCGATTCCTATATAAAAACCCATCTTCACGAATTCCCTGGCCATTTCCAGGCTGTAGGAATAGCAGTGGACCACGCCGCCGATTTCCTCCGCGCGGTGAGTCCGCATGAGCTGCATCGTGTCCTGCGCCGCGTCTCTTGAATGGATGACCACCGGAAGTCCGGCGCGGCGCGCCATCTCCAGCTGCTCCTCAAACCAGTGCTTCTGTATTGCCCTGTCCGGCGTGTCCCAATAGTAGTCCAGGCCGATCTCTCCCACCGCCACGACGCGGGGATCCGAGAGCTTCCCGCGGATTTCCTCCAGAAGTTCATCCGTCAGCGGCGCGCAGTCCGAAGGGTGGATCCCCAGGGCACAGTACATAAAGGGATATCGGTGTGCCAGATCCAGGCATTCCCCGATGCTCTGCAGATCGGAAGCTATATTGACCACTCTTCCGATCCCCTTGCCGGGAAGCTGCGCAAAGATCTCCTCCCTGTCTTCCTGAAAGGCCTCGTCATTATAATGTGCGTGTGTCTCAAAAATCATTCCCATGAAGTCAGTTCTCTCCAATTTCTCCCGTTTTTCCGGATTTATAAAATGGCCGGCACGTCAGTGCGCAGACATAATCGCTTTCAATGAGTGCCGCAGCACGTCCGTGCGCAGGCATAATCGCTTTCAATGAGTGCCGCAGCACGTCCGTGCGCGGGCATTGCCGCTGCGGCGCTTTGCGCAGAGACAGTACTCATTATAACACATCCGGTCCCTGTGCGGAATTTTCAGGACCGCTGCCCTGTGTTTTTCTCAATACTGTTATACAATAACCACTATATTGTTAACCATCCTGTCCGGACATTGTTTTAAAAATGCGTTTTTTTAATTTTAAAGTTCTATTTTAAAAATTCTTAAAAAAATCAAAAAAAGTGCTTGCATTTCAAAAACTATTCGCATATAATAACACTTGCGTCACGGAGATACAGCTTCTGACGAAAGTAAATATGCGCTGTTAGCTCAGTTGGTAGAGCACCTGACTCTTAATCAGGGTGTCCAGGGTTCGAGTCCCTGACGGCGCACTTGAG
>JAUNEM010000003.1:24955-43870 GCA_030525515.1 Eubacteriales bacterium | reverse complement strand
ACTATGCTAATAGCTACAAGTGTGATCAAAGCAGCGAGGAAAATGTCCGCAAATATGTAAAAAAAGCCCTGCCCAACGATGAGAGATCTCAAGCAATTCTCATCGCGGGCGGGGCTTTTCCTTTCCTTGTGAAGGACTTCTCAGAAATTCTTTTATTGTGCGGGGATTCCCTGATCCGCAGCAGTCGATCTGCCGTATCGGGATGCAGTGTCTGAAAAACAGGATGATCCTCTGTTATCCTGTTTCCGGAATATTCCAGGCCTTTGCCAAAAGACCGACCCCCCGGCGGATCTGTTCCGGGGAAAGCGCACCGAATCCCAGCAGAACAGCAGGATATACATGCCTCTCATTCCGGGCGGAATCCTGACTTCCAGAGCCGGTATCCATGTCTCCCCCGCCAGTCATCTTCCCGTCACATCCGGTTTCCTGATTCCCATAGTCAGACATCTCCCCTTCGGAGCTGCCGCTATTCAGCTCTTTCCCGGCCGGCATCTCTTGGCCGGGAAGCAGGAAATCCGAAACGCAGTATACCCGGACCCCGGCTGCAAGCGCTCTTTCAGCCAGTATGTGCTCCACCTCCGCTGCGCCCTCTGCAGACAGGCTGTGGATGATATTCTGCGTAAATCCTTCCTTTAGCAGGTATTCCTTTCTGCACTGAAGTACCAGATGAAGCCCTGTGCCGGTGCCGCGGACAGAAAACCACTTGCGGAAGGAGACCAGGCTGGATACCAGCTCGTCGTGGCGCGTCCGGTAAAGGCTCCTCATGCGGTTCAGATGCCGCTCGAAATGGCCGTTATGCATAAACTCGTTGAGGATCCGCTGGTCGATCCTGGACACTGTGGAAGACAAAAACCAGCATCTCTCCCTGTATCGTCTGAGCAGTTCCTCCGGCAGGATCATATAGCTGACCCGGATCGCAGGGGCGATTGCCTTGGAAAAAGTGCCTATATAAATCACTCTGCCCGCGGTATCCAGAGACTGCAGAGCGGGGATGGGCTTCCCCCTGTAGCGAAATTCAGAGTCGTAATCATCTTCTATAATATATCTCTCCGGCTGCTCACAGGCCCATCTGAGCAGGGCGGTCCTGCGGGCTACAGGCATGACACAGCCCATGGGAAACTGGTGGGCAGGCATAGTGTAGACCAGATCCGCCCCGGATTTTTCCACAGATCCGGGCAGCATGCCGTCCCTGTCCATACTCAGGGGGCAGATCCTGTAGCGGAAGGACAAAAAAATCCTGGCAGCGCGCAGATAAGTGGGATCCTCCATTGCCACAAGTCTTCCCTCTCCCAGTATATGTCTGAGCAGCATAAGGAGGTAGTCGTTTCCGGCTCCTACAATGATCTGCTCCGGACGGCAATGCACGCCCCTGGAAAAATGCAGATAATGGGCTATGGTCGACCTCAGAGAGAGGTCTCCGCCGGGTTCACTGTGCGAAAACATCTCCTGATCCGCCCCGGCCATCACTTCTCTCATAATCCGTTTCCAGGTACTGTAGGGAAAGACTGACATCTCTGTGTGGCGAAGAGAAAAGTCGATCTGATTCGGAGATGATCCTCTGCCCTCTTTTCCGTCATCCGCAAGTCCCTCCGCCCGGGCTGCGCGGGATGTAAAGAGATTTTTGTCTTCGGGCTTCCTCTTCTCCGTGTCGGATCCGCCTGTTCCCCGGCGCGTCCCATAAAGGCTCTCTCCGTCCATGGGGTCATCGAGCCTGAGATCCGGAAAGTTCTCAATCTCATTCACAAAGTACCCGCTGTTCCTGCGGGACCGGATATAACCCTCCGAGAGCAACTGGCTGTAGGCCAGTTCTGTCGTACTGCGGGCAACCTGCAGATAAGAGGCCAGAGCCCTGGTCGAGGGAAGCCTCTCATCCGACGCCAGAGCCCCGCTTCTGATCTCACCCCGGATGTATTCATAAATCTGTCTGTAGAGAGGAGTATCCCCGCCCGTCTCCAGATGAATATTCAATTCCTGAGCCATCGATACCCCTTTCCTCTATAAAAATTCCTGGAAAAGATCCGAAAAAAATCCCGAAAAAGTCCTGAAAAAACTTTTTGCCGGAACTGAAGCTTCCGGCAAAAAGAAATCCTACTGTATAGTTGTTGTTGGTCCCTGGTCAGTTCCCCTGTCGCTTCTTTAGTCACACTTCTATAGCAACAAGTCACACTTCCATAGTCACTTCTATGGTCACGTTATAACCAGGTCACTTCTATGGTCACGTTATGACCACTTTATAATCACTTTTTCCCGGGGAGCTTGAAGGAACTCTTGAGACCGACGACACGGTTGAAGACCGGAGCGCCCTCTTTGGAATCCTTGTAATCCACACAGAAATAACCGTTCCTGACAAACTGGAAGCGGTCGAAAGCCTTAGCCTGAGCCAGCTCGGGCTCCACCTTGGCATTGCAGATCGTAAGGGAGTGGGGATTGAGGTTGAGCTCTCCGTTTTCATCGTAGACGCCCTTTTCCTCGTCGATGATATTCTCGTACAGGCGGGCGGTCACATCCGCCGCGGAGCCGGCGTGTACCCAGTGGATCGTACCCTTGACCTTGCGGCCGGTGAATCCGCTGCCGCTCTTTGTCTCGGGATCATAGGTCACGTGTACGGCTGTGATATTGCCGTCCTCATCCTTGTCAAAGCCCACACACTTGACGAAATAAGCATACATCAGGCGCACTTCGTTTCCGGGGAAGAGACGGTAATACTTTCTGGGAGGGATCTCCATAAAGTCATCGCGCTCGATCCAGAGCTCGCGGCCGAAGGGGATCTGTCTTTTGCCCAGATCGGGGTTCTCGAGGTTGTTATCCGCTTCCAGCATCTCAACCTGTCCCTCGGGATAGTTGTCGATAATCAGCTTGAGCGGATGCAGGACTGCCAGCATACGCTTGCAGCCGGGCTTGAGATCCTCGCGGATGCAGTACTCCAGAGCCGCGAAATCGGCAGAGGAATTGCTCTTGGAAATGCCGCACATATCGACAAAGCTCTTGATGGAGGAAGGTGTGTAGCCTCTGCGGCGCAGGCCGGAGATCGAGACCAGACGGGGATCGTCCCATCCGTCGACGATATTCTGCTCGACCAGCTTCTTGATATAGCGCTTGCCGGTGACCTGGTTGGTCAGGTACATCTTGGCAAACTCGATCTGTCTGGGAGGATGAGGATATTCGGCCTCTTTGACGACCCAGTCGTAAAGGGGACGGTGGTCCTCGAATTCAAGCGTGCAGAGCGAGTGGGTGATGCCCTCGATGGCGTCCTCAATAGGGTGGGCGAAATCATACATGGGATAAATGCACCATGCGTCGCCTGTATTGTGGTGGGTCATATGAGCGACACGGTAGATGATCGGATCGCGCATATTGATGTTGGGGCTGGCCATATCGATTTTGGCGCGGAGAGTCTTCTCCCCGTCAGCGAATTCGCCTGCCCGCATTTTTTCGAACAGCTCGAGATTCTCCTCGACGCTGCGGTCGCGGTTGGGATCATTTTTTCCAGGCTCCGTCAGGGTGCCGCGGTACTCGCGCATCTGCTCCGCCGTGAGGTCGGAGACATAGGCCTTGCCCTTTTTGATCAGCTTGACTGCCACATCATACATTTCCTGGAAATAGTCGGAGGCAAAGAACAGCCTGTCCTCATAATCGGCGCCCAGCCAGTGAACATCAGCCTTGATGGACTCCACAAACTCGATCTTTTCCTTGGTGGGGTTGGTGTCATCGAAACGAAGATTGAATTTGCCGCCGTATTCCTGCGCCATACCATAGTTCAGAAGTATGCTCTTGGCGTGGCCGATATGAAGGTATCCGTTGGGTTCAGGGGGAAAACGTGTATGTACACAGTCATAGACGCCGTCCCGGAGGTCCTTGTCGATTTCCTGTTCTATAAAATGTCTGCTTACTCTCTCTTCTTCCGGTGCGGGGGTCGTAATCTCCGGTGTCTTTTCACTCATGCTGGTTTCTGTCTCCTTCATTATTATTATGCGCGTTTATATACGCATTTATATACGCGTTTTTATAAATTCCGCATCTTCTGGTTCCTGTTCCGGTTCATTGTCCGGACGCGGCGCGGCGCCGCGGACCGGGTATGTTAATAGCTGTGCCCGGCTCCGCCTCTGGGGCGCTGCCGCGATGCTCCGTACTGTAGGAGTCCTTACAGCTGTGTCAGCACAAAAATATCATAAATTGCCTGGAGGGCGGTCTCGAAGTCCTTGTTCTCCACGCCAATGATGATATTGAGCTCGGAGGAACCCTGGTCGATCATGCGCACGTTGACATGGGCATGGGCCAGAGCCGAGAAGATCCTGCCCGCGGTTCCTCTCATGGATTTCATGCCGCGGCCGACGACAGCAATCAGGGCAAGGTCGGATTCAATCTCGATGGAATCCGGTTTGACCAGACGGTGGATCGCGGAGACAACCTTCTGCTCTTTCGCGATAAACTCATCCTCGTGGACGACAATGGTCATGGTGTCGATTCCCGAAGGCATGTGCTCGAAGGAAATCTGGTTGTCTTCAAAGGCCTGGAGCACCTTTCTGCCGAAACCGATCTCGGAGTTCATCATATCCTTGGTGATCAGAACCGCGCAGAAGTCCTTCCTGCCCGCGATACCCGTGATCACATAGCCCGACTTCTGAGCAGTGCTCTCTACGATCCAGGTGCCCTCGTCATCCGGCCGGTTGGTATTTCTGATATTGATCGGAATCCCCTGGCGGCGGACCGGGAAAATGGCTTCATCGTGCAGAACAGAAGCTCCCATATAGGAGAGCTCACGCAGCTCGCGATAGGTGATCGTCTCAATCCTGGCGGGGTTCTTGATGATCCGGGGATCCGCGACCAAAAAGCCGGATACGTCTGTCCAGTTCTCGTAGACGTCCGCGTGGCAGGCACCCGCGACGATGGATCCTGTGATGTCAGATCCGCCCCTGGAGAAGGTCTTGACCTTTCCGTCAGCTCCGCAGCCGTAGAAGCCGGGGATCACAGCGTAATCCACTTCTTCCAGGCGCTTTCCGACCGTACGCATGGTCTTTTTGTCATCCAGCAGACCTTCTTCGTCGAAAAACACCATCTCAAAGGGATCAAGGAATTCAAATCCCAGATACTCTGCCATAATCCTGCCGTTCAGGTGTTCGCCTCTGGAAGCCGCATAGTCGACCTCCGGAGACTCTGTCATATGCTTTTTTATCTCCTCAAACTGGTCATCCAGGCTGAAGCCTTCGAGACCGAGTCCCTCGATAATCTCATTGTAACGCTCTTTGATCTCTTCCAGCGTCCCGGAAAAGTCCTCTTTCTGAAGAGCCTCATCCGCCAGCCGATAGAGAAGGTCGGTCACCTTTGTATCTTTGGAAAAACGCTTTCCGGGCGCGGAGGGAATTACATATTTCCTGTCTTTGTCCGCACGGATAATGTCGCCTACTTTTTTGAACTGTTCCGAATTGGCGAGTGAGCTCCCGCCGAATTTTACCACTTTCATCTCTAAATAACCTCGGGCAGCATATAAAATGTTAAAATATCTGCTTTTCTTTTCTCTTTTTCTTTTTATATGTCTTTATTGTCTGCTTGTGTCTGATTGATTGTCTCTGCTGTCTGTTTGATCTCCGACTGTCTGATTTTTCCAGTCTCACCAGGATCTTTTGTTGTCTGATCAACATTCAAAAGAAATACTGACGGCTCTGCCCCGGGCCGGATGGACCCTTCCCCTGTTTTCCTGCCCCTCTGGCACGGAAAGCCGGCATTAGCCGCCCTTATATTATATGTATCCTGCTTCTTTTTTCAACACTTGTAAGATGAATAGCCGGGAAAAATGATTTAAATGATTTAAATTTGATTTAAAAATATGTTTAAAAAACTATTTTACAAATGACTGTCAAAAAATGACTGTTCCCGCGCCGGACAGCGGATCGTCCGGCGCGGGTTTTCATGTAACTCAGTCAGCAAGCATGCGGATCGCGCTTCTCACTTCGGAAAGTCTGGAGGAGCACTCCGCAAAAGCGGCCTCTGCCACGGGCTCGGTCACAAAAGCGAACTCATCATCGGGGCCGCATCCGGGAGCAGCCTCTACACAGCCCGGGAACAGCTCCTGTGCCCTGGCTTTTTCAGACGCGGGGACGCGGACAAAGAACTGTGTGATCTTCTGTCCGGGATCTGAGAGTTCCATCTTCTCATCCTCCCAGCGGATCCTGATCGTCTGCCCGATGTTCAGGGCGCAGTCCATCATGTCGGAGACAACTGCGCTGGCTGTCGGGAACTTGCCTGCGCCGCGGCCGTAAAACATGACGTTGTCCAGCAGATTTCCGTGGACAAATACCGCGTTGAAGACATCCTCCACACCATGGAGGGGGTGGGAGGCAGGGACCATGAAGGGAGCGGTGCGGACGTAGAAAGTGCCGGCCTCTTCATCGCGCTCACTGATGCCCAGAAGCTTGATCGCCCTGCCCATGCTGCGGGCGTAGGCGACGTCTGTCATGGAAATATGACTGATCCCCTCACAGGAAATGTCCTCAAAGCGGACTGTCTTTCCGCACATCAGAGAAGAAAGGATGGCGATCTTGCGGCAGGCGTCACGCCCCTCGATATCCGCGGCGGGATTCTTCTCGGCATAACCCTTTTCCTGGGCCTCGCGGAGCACGTCCTCAAAGGAAATATCCTCGAGTTCCATTCTGGTCATCATATAATTAGTGGTGCCGTTCAGGATACCGATGATCTGTGTAATGTTTTCAGGAGCAAGGGAAGTATTCATGGGGCGGATGATGGGGATTCCGCCGCCTACGCTGGCTTCGAACAGATAGCTGCAGTGATTCTGCTCCGCGATCTTGAGAAGCTCAGGACCGTGGGCTGCCACAAGTTCCTTATTGGAAGTGCAGACGCTGATTCCTCTCTCGAGCGCTTTCCTGGAAAACGTATAGGCCGGTTCCTTTCCGCCCATCGTCTCGCAGATAACTTTGATCTCGGGGTCTTCCAGAATAATGTTGAAATCATGAACCACTCTGTCCCTGTAGGGACTGTCGGGAAACTCGCGAAGGTCCAGAATATATTTTACTTCCATTCCTTCGGAGACATGTCTGCTCACCGACTTTTTGTTGATGTCAATCAGTTCTACAACACCGCTTCCGACTGTTCCAAATCCCAACACTGCAGCTTTAATCATTTTTGCTTTTCCTTTCCTTATAACATCAGGTATTACATACCGCGGGTAAATCTGCGGCTGCATCCCTTTTTTATACAATACAGGCCCGCTTCACTCAGGGCAGGGGCATGGCCGGGCTTTTCTCCTGTGTACAGGCTGCCGCCGGCATCCGCCGTTCTTTAGCGTCCGGTCACACATATTCCCGAAAACCGACGGCACTCATACGTCCTCAAGGTCCTCAACGTCCGGTCACACGTACCCGCAGCACTCCGTCCCGTGAAGCTATGCGGTCGATGATGGTCCTGACGCTGTCCGCGTTCTCCAGCATCTGCATGCTGATACTCACGACGGCTGTCCCATCCGCGGGAATCGCCTGATGGATCGTGAGAATATTGGCGCCGCACCGGGCTATGGTCTGCAGCAGATCTGACAGGATACCCGCCCGGTCACTCACCTCGCAGACGATCGTCAGCATAGATCCGGGAAGATTGTTGTGAAACTCTTCTACAGAATCCTTGAATTTGTAATAGGAGCTTCTCGCGATCCCGACCTTTTCCACCGCTTCGTTGACCGTCCTGACCTCACCGGATGAAAGGAGCCGGTTTGCCTCGGCAACTTTTTTGAGCACGGACGGCATGGCGGATTCATGCACAATATAATAGGAAGTACCTTCCATAATAAATCTCCGCTCTCCTTTTGACAGATTCATGTGCAGATCACTAGTAAGCATTCTTTACCGGTATATACACTGCTTATCAATGCGGCATATCCCGAAAGAAGCCCGTCCGCGTCAAGCGGACATTTGTACGTGTACGATGGATATATTATCACGTGGAAAGCATGATTGCAAGTAGCTTATATTTTCCTTTTTCGTCCGCGTCTGTTTATTTTTTCATTGATTGCCCGCGTCTGTTTATTATTTATTTATTTTCCGTGTAGGTTTATTTTATCGTTTTCGCTCTGCGCCGGATCATATCCCCGATCAGCAGCAGGGCTGTCAGGGCTGAGACCGCTGAGGCAGGAAGAAAACCGACCGGCATGTAATGGAAGCGGATCTCGTGGGTTCCCTCCGGGACAAAAACAGCTGTAAGTCCGTAATTGGCGCGCTCTGCCTCCGCCGGCTGCCCGTCCACCGTCACTGTAAAGCCCTTGTCATATGGAACCGAAAACAGGACGAGATTGTCCCTTTCCATCTGTGCCGTGGCGTGGAAACCGTTTTTGTCAAAGGCGAATTCCCTGCAGGCGGAAGCCGCCCGCTCCCTGCAGTAGTCTGCAAATGTCGAATAGGGCATGACATCATAGACCGGGTCCGTATCCCTGGTCATCAGATAGCCGTACTGATCCGCCATTTCATCGGAAAGGATGATGTCCTTCACCAGGATCCTGTCCGAAACCGCGCCGTTTTCCAGCTCGTCATAGTCATCCTCAGTGATATAGCTGTCAAATGTGATCCCCATCGGAATATAGTTTTCTGTCTCGTAGACATTGTAGCCGTTCCTGCTGTTGATGAGGGAATACCCGTCGATCCCGCCTTCGTCCGAATAGCCGCTCTTGGAATTGACAAGTGTATTTTCCAGGTAATATCGGACGGACATAATAGCCCTGGCCCCGATCCTCTCGAAGGGAAGGGTGGACTCCACAGTCCGGATCATGCCGATTCCGCGATACCATTTAAAAATGGAGGGATGGATCGTACTCTCAAAACAGTGCATTGTGGGAATACCCCAGACCATCTCGTAATTTGTCGAAGTACTGTCGGTCTCCACCCTGGAAAAGGGATCCGGAACCGCTGAATCCATTCCGCCGTCTTCTTTGAGGATGGCACATGTCTCAACTCCGGAATCCAGCTCTTCCGTTCCGGTTTTTTTGTCCCCGGAGTCTGTGTCGGTTTTTTCCTCATTTTCAGCTAAAGGAACCCAGCTGTCGTCATCCTCCGTCAGTCCGTCCTCCCTGTCAAAAGAGGGGCGGCGGGAGAACATCTGCAGTTTCCATTTTTCAAAGCCGGTATATGAGATCAGCGAACTTCCGTTGTGTAAGACCGAAGAGGTAGTGATCACGCAGCAGGCGATGGTCAGGGTCAGGCAGAGGATTCCGGGCAGGCAGGATAACAGTCTTCCCCGGGCGGGAGCCTGAGCAGGCACTTCTTCCCCGGACTGCTCCTCTGCGGCAGCTTCAGCACTGCCGGTGATGGAAGCAGAGTCCCCGTCTGTGCACTTTGTGTCGCTTTCAGCAGGGGAATCCGTGTCTGAACACCTTTTGTCTGCCGCGGCAGAGGAGCCGCCCTCAGAGAACACCTGCTGAAAGCGCCGTTTGATCACAACGATCAGCAGCAGGGCTGCGGCACCAAAAAGGGTTCCCTTGATCTCTGTCGTCAGCAGTTTTCTGTTTTCACAGATTCCCATAAAGTCCCATTTACCGTCTTTTTGCACCGGCAGGAAACACATGAGAAGAAAAAGGGCGGTGGCCGCCAGCGAAAGAACCGCTCCTCTGGTAAATGCGGTGCTCTCCTCCTCCTCAAGCGCCTCCGCTGTCATGCAGGCGCAAAGAAGGACCGGCATATAGAACCATCTGGTATAGAAATTTTCATTAAAAGCGGAAAACGCCGCGCACAGAACCGGCACAAAGGCCATGACTGCCAGTATGGAAAGAAGGATTTTCTTCCAGCTTTGCCTGCGCAGGATCCAGAAGGCGAAGACCCCTGCCATGGCGAAACAGGGCAGGTAGAAGGCGAGCGACCCGTTGCGGATGTGGTCACTGGAAAAAAGAGTTCCTCTCGCGATCAGGTCAGGCACCATGAAAAAGGACTTCAGGATGGCCATGGGCGTAGTCGAATCGGGATAAACCACCAGGTCATAGCCGCTGAGGATCTCCGAGACCCTGGAGTTGCCCAGGATGCCGGTGATGGACTGTACCAGGAAGAAAGCGGAAAACAGCAGGCCTGCAGCGGCCGCCGCTATGATCAGGCAGATTTCCCGCAGAAGCGTCAGCACTCCTTCCGCCCTAGCGCGCCTGATCCCCCACCGCACTATGTAGTAGATGATCAGGAAGACGACCTGTCCGAAAAAGAAGTAATAATTGATCACCGACATCAGGGCTGTCATGAGCGTAAAGCCATAAAGCCCCCTGCCTTCTCTCCTGCCCTCGACAAAGCGGTCAAAGCACAGCAGATATAAGGGGAAGAAGGCAGTCACATCGTGGAAATGCTGAAAGACTATGTTGCAGGCCTGGAAGCCGGAGAAGGCGTAGAGATAAGCCCCCAGCACGGCTGCGCCGTCGGTCCTGGTCTGTGTCCTGATCCATGCATAGGCCGTAACGGAGGCCGTCCCGAATTTGAGCGCCATCAGAAACGGCGTCATATAGGGCAGCCAGGCTTCGGGGAAGGGGACAGTCAGCCAGAAGAAGGGGCTTCCCCAGAGATAAAAGGCAAAAGTTCCCCCCATGTTGCCGCCCAGGTCGACCAGCGGATTCCAGAAAAAACGCCCCTGCCTTACCGCGCGGTGAGCGAAGATCAGGAATGGTACCTGCTGCACATTATAGTCTCCGTAATAAAAGAAGATGCCTTTGTGGGAAATTAAAAAAGGAAGGACTGCGAGTAAATAGACCAGCATTCCTCCCACAAAAACTGCCGCAGGCACTATTCTCTTTCCGTTTCTGTTCATGGTTTTCATATCAGCTTTATTTCCGCTCATAATACGGCGGGATCATGAATATCTATGGCTGTCGTCAAAACTATGCGCCATGTAAAGTGCCGGCAGGAGGGCAGGCGTCGCGCTTTTGACATGTTTTCCGTTAGTATTTGTTCCGGACCGATCAACAGGTCATCCGTGATATAACTCTGCTTCTGACTTATTATATAGTAAATAAGCAGAAAGTACAAAAAAAAGATCCGGAATAATGGCAAAACATATTCCGGATCCTCCTGCTCTTTAAATCTATTCTTATTGTTTAAATCTATTCTTGAACTTCCAGTCCTGCCGCACCCAATGTATGGGGACTGGGACTACAGCAATTATTCCCGGCATCGGGATTCGAAGGCAGGCTCAATCCGCATCCCTGTTCTGATAAGACGCCATTCTGGCAAAGACCATATCATAGCCGTCGTTGCCGTAATTGAGCGAGCGGTTGACCCGGCTGATCGTCGCTGTCGATGCGCCGGTCTTCTCGGCGATCTTGAGGTAGGTGTCCTTTCTCTTCAACATTGACGCCACCTCAAACCTCTGTGAGAGCGACAGGAGTTCATTCACTGTGCAGAGGTCCTCAAAAAACTGAAAGCACTCTTCCTCATCTTCAAGTGTCAATATTGCCTCAAAGAGATGTCTGACTGCTTCTGTCCGGATTTTGTTGTTCATTTGTACCCCCAAAGAGACTTTGTAATAGGCGGGCAGGCTGACCGCCGGCCCCGGTTGTCGGAAAAATGTGTTATGATGCGGCACCCTTTCAATGCAAAAAAACACAAAAAATGTACAGCACCATCAAAAATATCTCATATAACTCAAACTTATTAATATATTAGCATTTTAAAACTGTGAAGTAAAGAAGCAAGGACAGGAATAGATTATATTGTTCATTTTAAAGCGTCTATCCATACAAAAACTGCTTGCCTTTTCATTGTACTTGTGTTATGTTGAATCTGTTGCACAAATTGATATTGTAATGAATATTTTTTGTGCACTTTGCAATTTTTTCATTTTTGTTTTGGAGGTGCCAGCAATGAGTAAAGGAACTGTCAAGTGGTTCAACAATCAAAAGGGATTTGGATTTATTTCAGATGCCGAGGGTAACGATGTATTCGTTCACTTCAGCGGAATCAATCAGGAAGGATTCAAGTCTCTCGAAGAGGGTGAAGCAGTGGAGTATGATGTTGTCCAGGGTCAGAAAGGCCCTCAGGCAGTCAACGTCACGAAGCTCTGATCCGGAATTATTCCAGCAGCAAATGTCGATATGTATTGTCAGACTTATTTGAACTGCTTTGACGGTCCTCAGGCGCAGGTCTGCTGCGCAAGGGGTTTTGACATGTAAGTACATGAAGACACAAAAACCGGCACGGAAAACTGTGCCGGTTTTTTTGTCTTTTATGACAAGGCCTGTGTAATGAATCGTCTGCCTTACGGCGGACACGGGCCGGTCGGAGGGGGTAGAGAGCGGCAGGGCCGCCTCTACCCTGTTTATTCTTCCTTTTAAAAAATAACGCATCGGGACTATTATTTATTCCTGCAGCCATGGTTCCCCTGCCGCGGCGGCTGCTGCCGCGAGTTCATACAGGTCCAGAGTTCCTCCGAAGATGCTGAGGGCACTTCCTACCGTGACGTCCAGCCTGCCCCCGGACAGCTCAGCGATCCTGGTAAGATCACTGAAGCCGTGAACTCCTCCCGCATAGGTGGCCGGGAAACCGCTCTCCCGGCTGAAGGCGCCGAGTATCTCCACCAGTTCACTCTGGATCCCGCCCTTTTTTCCCTCAACATCCGCTGCATGAATCAGGAATTCATCACAGTGGGAGCTCAGGGCGCGCAGGTTCTCCTGAGTGATGGTCCACCCGGTGAACCGCTGCCAGCGGTCGGTGACGACTGCAAAGGCACCGTCCTCTCTTTTTCTGCAGCTGAGGTCCAGAACAAGCCGCTCCTTTCCCACGGAGCTCTTCATCTCATCAAGTCTCTGTTCATCGAGGGTTCCCTTCCTGAACACATAGGAGGTGACGATCACATGGGAAGCCCCGGCGTCCAGATAAGTGCCGGCGTTATCGGGGTTGATCCCTCCGCCGATCTGCATGCCGCCCGGGAATGCCGCAAGGGCGGAAAGGGCCTGCATGCGGTCTGCGGCGTATGCCTCCGGATCAGAGGCCGCGCTGTCCAGCAGGATGATATGTCCTCCCCGGAGACCGGCTTCCCTGTAGAGAGAGGCATAATAGGCGGCATCCTGCTCAGAGGCGAAATTTTCCTGAACAGGCCGGTCCGATCCGATGGATCCTCCTACAATCTGTTTGACCCGCCCCCCGTGAATGTCTATACATGGACGAAGTTTCATTATTTCCTCTCAGTCCTTTTTATGCCAGAACGTCGTGCATAGTGTAAAAGCCCGCGGGTTTGCCCGCCAGGAACTTGGCCGCCTCTACAGCGCCCTTTCCGAAGACGGCGCGGCTGTAGGCTCTGTGGGAGAAGGTAATGACCTCGTCTTCTCCCGCGAAGATCACATCGTGGTCGCCGACGATCGTGCCGCCTCTGACGGCCGAGATACCGATTTCATTGACGGGGCGCTTCATACGCCTGGTGCTGCGGTCAAAGACATACTCTTCTTTTCCATCGAGCGCTTCATTGATGCTGTCCGCCAGGGCAAGGGCGGTGCCGCTGGGAGAATCCACCTTCTGGTTGTGGTGTTTCTCAACGATTTCAATATCAAATCCTGCGTCCGCCAGTATGGGGGCAGCCTCGGCAAGCATCTTCAGCAGGAGGTTGATGCCGACAGACATGTTGGCGCTCTTGAGGATCGCAACTTTTTCCGAGGTCCGCTTCATGAGCTCAGTCTGTTCTTCGGAGAGACCGGTCGTACAGACAACAGCGGGAATATTTTTGCTCTCGCAGAACGCGAACAGGGCGGGCATAGCCTGGGAGTTGGAAAAGTCGATCACGACATCCGCCTCTTCCCGGCACTGATCCAGAGAAGTGTATACAGGGAAATCCGAATAAGTGCTCCCGTAGGCATCGATTCCGGCGATGATCATAATTTCGGGGTCTCTGGAGACGATGTCCGTGATCATGCGTCCCATACGTCCGCAGGCGCCATGCAGTAATATTTTAACCATTTTTTCCTCCTCATCTGTGATACGGATCTTTCGGATACTTGTCTTGGACGATATTGTCTGACCGGCCGATCCTGTGTCCTGTAGCTTTGATAATCAGAAACGCTGTGTTCTGTGTTTTTTGAGCATCAGAAACTCTGTGTAATGTGTTATGTGTTTTGTGGGCATCGCAGATCCGTATTTCTCTGAAATACAAAAAGGAGCAGGCGCTCCATCACAAAAATGTGACAAAAGTGCCTGCCCCGTGTCACACTTCTCAGAGCAGTCCGAATGCGCGCATTGCATCTTCGAGCTTCTTTGCGTTAGCCTCTTCCATCTCTGTGAGGGGCATGCGGAGCGGTCCGACATTCATGCCCATCAGATTGCAGGCCTTTTTAACCGGGATCGGGTTGACCTCTGAAAACAGATTCTCACACAGAGCGAGTGTGTCTTTCTGGAGCCTTGCGGCGCCGGCCACGTCACCCTTGAGGAATCTGTCGCACATGTCGTGGACAGCCTTGGGAGCAATATTGGCGACGACCGAAATGACACCGATACCACCCATGGACATAAGCGGGACGACCTGGTCGTCATTGCCGGAGTAGAGTTCGATATTACCATCGGTGAGGGTCATCAGCTTGACGATCTGGCTGATGTTCCCGCTTGCCTCTTTGATACCGACGATGTTGGGAACGTCTTTCACCAGCTGGGCCACTGTCTCCGGATTAATGTTTCCGCCGGTGCGGCTGGGCACATTGTAGAGAACGATGGGACAGCCGTCAGCAGCTTCTGCGATAGCGGTAAAATGCTTCACAAGTCCCTTCTGAGTCGCCTTGTTGTAATAGGGATGAATAACCAGCAGTCCGTCGGCACCGTAACCGGCGATCTCCTTAGAGAGATTGATGGCAGTCTGTGTGCAGTTGGAACCGCTGCCGGCAATGACCGGAACCCTCTTCTTTGTGTAATCGATGCAGAACTTGCAGACATCAAGGTGCTCCTGCTCTGTCATTGTCGCGGCTTCACCCGTAGAACCGCAGACAACAATAGCGTCGGTTCCATTGTCAATCTGAAAATCAATCAGATCCGCAAAGGCGTCATAGTTGACAGACAGGTCTTCCTCTTTAAAAGGAGTCACAATTGCTACTGCAGAATTTTTAAAAATAGACATTTTTCCCTCCTGATATGGTTCTTTGAGGCGCACCGCGGTGATCACCAGAATCTATTGTTGTAATATTGTAATGCCCGGGTCCGAAACTCCGGGACCAATACGCTCATATAAGCGCTAATGCGCGCGTATGGCAGAAAGCTGCGAGGAAAACAAAACGGCTGCAGATGCAGAACTTGTTCAGGCATCAAATTTTTTGAACTGCACTGTCGAGATCTGGGAGATCTCATCTACAAAAACACATAGTTCGTCGTCCATCACTCTTCCGGTAAAAATAACCTCCGTGTCTCCCCTGTGATCGACCAGGTCGCGAAGCTCACTGACCGAGATGATCCCATTGTCGATCAGGCCCAGAACCTCATCCATGATCAGAATGTCACACTCTCCGGTGACCAGCACTTTTCTGGCAAATCCCAGGCTGTTTCTGATACTCTCGACATCATCCGCCTGTTGATGAGACGTCCTGTCTTCAAAGTCGACATCAGATTTTTCGAACCTGAAGATTTTGATCTCAGGTTCCATGCGCTTGCAAAACTCCGCTTCAGCCAAGCCTTTTCCCTTAAGGAACTGAATGACGACAACTGTTTTCCCGTCGGCTGCAGCATCAAGCGCAATACCCAGCGCAGCGGCCGTTTTTCCTTTTCCATTGCCGGAAAAGACCGTGATTTTTCCTTTGTCCATTCGAATTACCTCTTAGCATGAATCGAAATTATGCGCAGATATGGCATATTTCGCTGACTGCTTCGAAATTGCGTTAACAGATAACTATTATGTAAGATAACATGTTTGGTTACGATTGTAAAATAAATTCTTTTGCCGGCATGCCGAAGCCTGCCACGGTGTTACCTTCACATCCGCGCCGGTAACCCAAACCGGTCCCCGGTCAGCGGCAAAAGTCCTTGAGCCCGGTCAGGGCCACCAGCCGCCAGGTCACATGCGCTCAGGCGCTGAGAATCCCAGGACATCGATACAGCGGGACAGAACGCGCTCTGTCAGGCAGAGCAGGGCGATCCAGGATTCCTTCTGCTCTCTGTCCTTTTCGGTGAGAATCCTGGTCGAATGATAGAAGCTGTTGAAGTCGTTGGACACCTGGTAAATATAAGCGCAGACTCTGTGGGGAGCAAGGTCGGCATAGGCGCCTTCCATCATGGCGTTGAAGCCGGCCAGGTCCATCATAAGCTTCTTCTCGACGTCGCTCGCGGGAACTCCCGGCGCAAGTTCAGCGGGAGCCGTCGCGCCTTCCTCCGCCAGATAGCGCTGCAAAATGGAGCGCATGCGGACGATGGTGTAGAGGATGTAGGGGCCGGTATCTCCCTCAAAGGAGGTGAATTTCTCTATATCAAAAATATAGTCCTTGGAGGCCTGGTTGGACAGGTCACCGTACTTGAGGGCCGCAAGGGCAACCCGACGGGAGGTCTCCTGTGCTTCTTCCGCGGGAATGTCCGGGTTGGTGCTGATCTTGGAGAGCATCTCGGCATCGATGTCCGCGATCAGGGTCTCCAGCCTCATGACACCGCCTTCACGGGTTTTAAAGGGTTTGCCGTCCTTGCCGTTCATGGTCCCGAATCCGATGTGGACCAGTTCCGTCTCAGGTCCTATCAGACCTGCCTTGCGCGCGGCGCGGAAAACCTGTGTGAAGTGAAGCTCCTGTCTCTTGTCGGTGATATAAATGATCCTGTCGGGATCATATTTTTCCACGCGCTCCTTGATGGTGGCGAGATCGGTCGTCGTGTAGAGGGAGGCGCCGTCGGATTTGAGGACGATACAGGGAGGGATCTCCTTGGAATCGGTCTCTTCGGAAACATCGATGACAAGGGCTCCCTGGCTCTCATGAGCGCAGCCGCTCTCCTTCATATCCCTGACCATGCCGGGAATGACCGGATGCACACTGGCTTCTCCGTTCCAGAGGTCAAAGGAAACATCCAGGTTCTCATAGTTGCGTTTCATATCGGCGACAGAGACGCCGACGATCTTCTGCCAGAGGGCATAGAGCCCGCGCTCGCCTTCCTGCAGGCGGCGGGTATTGTCCATGGCCTCGGCATAGTATTCGGGATCCTTCTTGGATTTGGCGCTGGCAAAAGGATAGATCTCCTCGAGTTCGGAGACAGTGAAGGGAGCCTCCCGGGGATAGTCGCCCGGGAAATCCGGATCAAAATAAGGCAGGTCGGGCATTCTCTTTTTGAGCTCGGTGATAACCAGACCCATCTGGAGTCCCCAGTCTCCCAGATGAATATCGCCGATGACATCTTCTCCGTGGAAGCGGGCGATCCTCTTGACAGACTCGCCGATGACCGCGCTGCGCAGGTGGCCGACGTGAAGGGGCTTGGCAACATTGGGTCCGCCGTAATCGATGATGATTTTTTCAGGTTTCTCCGGAAGCGGCATGCCCAGACGTTCATCCGCGGACATTTCCCGCAGATAGGACTGAAGGAAGCTCTCCTTTACATCCAGGTTCAGGAACCCGGGCTTCACGACTTCAACTTTTGAGAAGACATTGGAACCGGCTCCGTCATTTTTTTCGGTAAGGGCTTTCGCGACATCATCCGCGATCATAAAGGGCGCCTTGCGGTAGCGTTTTGCGCCTGCCATGGCTCCGTTGCACTGGTATTCGCACAGGTCGGGACGGTTCGAGACCGTCACTCTGCCGAGCGCGCTGTCATATCCGGCCGCCTCGAAGGCGGATTCCATCTCTTTTGAAATCAGGTTGAGAAACTGCTCCAAATCAATCCCCTTTCTGCTGTTCTCCGGACCGTGGGACAGATCCCCCTCCCTGCGGGACGGGCTCCTGCTCTGTTCATCCGGAGATTTCTCTATTGTCTATTATCTATCTTTTTGGCATCAAAAATATTAAACAAATATAAGATTTATATAAGGTATTTCTTATTCCTTAATATAGGGTATTTCTTATTCCTTTATTTTTCCGTTCCTTTATATATTTCCGCGGCAGTGAACCGGGCTGGTGAAAATGGTTCTACAAGCCCCCGTCTGTCCGCCAATTCGTAAATAATGTCAAAATACCGGCGCTTTGTCAAGAATATCATTCCTCAAGCTCCGCTGCACGCTCTCTGTCACGCTGAGCTTTTGAGAAAATGCAGCCGCAGTAATCCTGTCGGTAGAGCCCGAACTGACGGGAGAGCTCGATGGAGCGCTTATAACCATCCCTCTTCTTGAAATCGGACGGAAGCCATGTCACACCGTACTCCTGACCGGCCTGCATGCCGATCCTGTTGAGCCTTTGAGCATCTTTGAGGGGACTGATCGTGAGGGTCGTGGTGAAATAATCAAATCCTCCCGCTGCAGCTGCCTCCGCGGTCTTCCTGAGCCGCATCTCAAAGCAGACAGTACATCTGTCTCCTCCCTCCGGACAGCTTTCAAGTCCGCGCACGCGCTCAAACCATTTCTGCGAGTCATATGGGGCCTCCAGGATTCCGATCTTCCCGGCAGCAGGTGTGGAGTGCATGTCCGCAAAGCTCTGTTCCTCCACCTGTAGATTGTATGCCTCAATCAGCCTCTTTTCCTCCGCCAGACGTTTTTCGTACTCCCCCGCAATCGTGATATTGGGATTGTAGTAAAAGACAGTCAGGTCAAAGTACTCGCGAAGGTACTCCATACAGTGGCTTGAACATGGGGCACAGCAGCTGTGGAGAAGAAGGCGCGGCAGCTCTCCTCTGTCTCTGTTCTCCTGCAGGCTTTCTATAATCTTTTGTGTCTGTCTGCTGTAGTTTATCTTATTTTCCAAAATAGAACCGGCCTCCGCCGTGAAAATGCTTTCCCTTTTTGCGCGCTCATCCCAGAATTATAGCACAGTTCGTCTCTCCTTCCAAATGACACCGCTGCAGAGGCATAGAATCGAGAGGCACAGGG
>JAUNEM010000003.1:15824-24855 GCA_030525515.1 Eubacteriales bacterium | reverse complement strand
GCCTCAAACAGGCGCATGTTCTGGTCGCCCTCGATGTTGAGATTGATGAAGCGGCCGCTGCGCTCGCAGTGAACCATCTTGCCGAAGACGCGGCCGTCGGGGGATGTAATGCCTTCGATAGCTGCATAGGAACCGTTGATATTCCATTCTTCGTCCATGGAGACATTTCCGTCGGGATCGCAGTAACGGGTCGCGACCTGACCGTTCTCCTCCAGCTTTTTGATCCACTCTGCGGGAGCAACGAAACGTCCCTCGCCGTGGGAAGCGGGATTGACATAGACGCCGCCGGGCTGCGCCAGTGCCAGCCAGGGACTCTTGTTGGATGTCACCTTGGTGTATGCCATCTTGGAGATATGGCGGCCGATGGTATTGTAGGTCAGAGTCGGGGACTGCTCGTCCTGGCCGACGATCTTTCCGTGAGGAACAAGGCCCAGCTTGATCAGGGCCTGGAATCCGTTGCAGATTCCAAGGGCAAGACCGTCTCTGTTGTCCAGAAGGTCGGTGACAGCCTCCTCGATCACGGCGTTGCGGAAAGCGGTCGCAAAGAACTTGGCGCTGCCGTCCGGTTCGTCGCCCGCGGAGAATCCGCCAGGAAACATGATGATCTGGGCCCGGGAAATGGCATCCGCAAAGGCCTTGGCGGAATCGCGGATATTCTCAGGGCTGAGATTGGTAAAGACGCGGGTAATGGTCCTGGCACCCGCTGCCCTGAAGGCCGCGGCAGTATCATATTCGCAGTTTGTTCCGGGGAAGACCGGAATGAAAACAGTGGGCTGGGCAATCTTGTGTGTGCAGACTGCCACTCTTCCGCCCTCGTATACGGGGGCTTCGACCGGTGTCGTATCTTTTTCGGCTCTGGTGGGGAAGACCTTCTCGAGCGGCTTCTTCCAGGCCGCGATCATATCGGCGACCGGAATACTCTCGCTGTGATAGGTGAAGACCGCGTTTTCTCTGCGTGTCACTGTTCCGACGACGCGCCAGTCAAAGCCTTCAACATCAGCAAGGGCCGCCAGATCATCCGGAGACATCTCGGCTAGCACATCGCCCATGGCATTGCAGAACAGATCCTTCATGCGCAGTTTTTCGACAAATGCCACGCCGTAGCCATTGCCGAAGGCCATCTTGGCGGCTGCGGGCAGAATGCCGTTGCTGTCAAGGGCATAAGCCGCCTGAATCTTTCCCTCCCTCATGAGGGAAGTGATCACGTCGTACATATGCATGACGTCGTCGTATACAGGAATATCGAACTCATCCTTCTCGATGCGGAACTGGACGAGAACATCGCCTGTTCGCTTGAGTTCGGGTGTCACGATGTCCTGCGCCTTAGCGACATCGACCGCGAAGGAGACCAGTGTGGGAGGGACATCGATGTCGATCCCTTCCTCGCGGAAGGTGCCGGACATGGAATCCTTGCCGCCGATACTGGCAAGACCGAAACCGATCTGGGCGTCATAGGCGCCGAGCAGGGCGGACAGGGGCTGGCTCCACCTGGAGGGTTCCTGGGACATGCGCCCGAAATACTCCTGGAAAGTGAAGTGGAGGTTTCTATAATCGCCGCCCTCTGCCACGATCTTGGACATGGACTGAGTGACCGCGTAAATCGCGCCGTGGTAAGGACTCCATGAAGAGAGATAGGGATCGAAGCCATAGCTCATCATGGAGACAGTATCAGTTGTGCCGCCCAGGACGGGAAGACGGGCTGTCATAGCCTGTGTGGGAGTCAGCTGATAGCGGCCGCCGTAAGGCATGGTGACCGTCGCGGCGCCGATGCTGGCGTCGAACATCTCGACCAGGCCCTTCTGGGAGCAGACGTTGAGGTCGGACAGGGAAGCTTTCACAGCTTTCTCAAAAGAGGGTTTCTCCGCCTTCAGTTCTCCGGCGACACCTTCCGAAGCAATCTTCTTAAAGTAGTTGTCCTGCTCGGAAGGCATGAGGATCTCGACATCTGTCTCCTGGTGGGCGCCGTTGGTGTCAAGGAAGGAGCGGGCGATATCCACGATCGCTTTTCCTCTCCATTTCAGGACAAGGCGGGGTTCCTGTGTAACATGAGCCAAAGGAGTCGCCTCCAGGTTCTCCTCGGCGGCATATTTGAGGAACTTATCCTGGTCTTCAGGCGCCACGACGACAGCCATGCGCTCCTGAGACTCGGAAATAGCGAGCTCCGTTCCGTCAAGACCTTCATATTTTTTCGGGACAAGGTCAAGGTTGACCTCCAGGCCGTCGGCCAGTTCGCCGATCGCTACGGAGACACCGCCCGCGCCGAAGTCATTGCACTTCTTGATCAGGCTGGAAACCTCGGGACGGCGGAAGAGGCGCTGGAGTTTGCGCTCGGTGGGGGCATTGCCCTTCTGTACTTCCGCGCCGCAGGTGGTCAGGGATTCCTGGGTGTGGGCCTTTGAGGAACCGGTGGCGCCGCCGATGCCGTCTCTTCCTGTCCGGCCTCCCAGCAGGATGATCACATCGCCGGGGTCGGAGTTGAGACGCTGTACATTTTCGCGGGCAGCTGCGCCCATGACCGCGCCGATCTCCATGCGCTTGGCCAGATAGCCGGGGTGATAGATCTCGGATACCTGACCGGTGGCCAGACCGATCTGGTTGCCGTAGCTGGAATAGCCGTCCGCAGCGCCGATGACCAGCTTCTTCTGGGGCAGCTTGCCCTTGATCGTATCCGCGACGGGAACGGTGGGATCCGCGGCGCCGGTCACACGCATGGCCTGATAGACATAGCCGCGTCCGGACAGGGGGTCACGGATCGCGCCGCCCAGGCAGGTCGCCGCTCCGCCGAAAGGCTCAATCTCGGTCGGGTGGTTGTGGGTCTCGTTTTTGAAAAAGACCAGCCACTCTTCTGTCACAGGGCCCTCTCCGTAGTCGACCTCGATCGGGACGACAATGGAGCAGGCATTGTTTTCATCCGACTCTTCCATATCGGTCAGCTTGCCGTCAGCCTTGAGCTTCTTCATTCCCATGATGGCCAGATCCATCAGGCACACGGGCTTGTCCGTGCGGCCCGCATACAGCTCGCCGCGGGTATCTGTATAGCTCTGCCAGGTCGTCTCGATGGGTGTGCGGTAGTAGCCCTCCTCAAACTCGACATTTTTGAGTTCTGTGGAAAAAGTCGTGTGGCGGCAGTGGTCGGACCAGTAGGTGTCCAGGACACGGATCTCGGTCACTGTCGGGTCGCGGTGCTCTGTTCCGGAGAAATACTCCTGGATAAAGAGGAAATCCGCGAATGTCATAGCAAGGCCCAGGGAATCATAGAGTTCCCTCAGGGCAGTCTTGTCCATAGAAATAAAGCCGTCAAAAACCTTCACGTCGTCGGGCTCGGGATACTCTGTGCGCAGAGTCTCCGGCTTCTCGATACCTGTCTCCCTTGAATCGACAGGGTTGATGCAGTAGGCCTTGATCCTGTCCACATCTTCGTCGGACAGGTCGCCGGACAGCAGATACGTCACGGCCGTGCGGACAACGGGCTTCTCATCCTCTTTCAGAAACTGCAGACACTGCTCCGCGCTGTCCGCCCTCTGGTCAAACTGACCGGGCAGGGCTTCCACGGAAAAAACCTTTGTCCCGGCAGGGATCTCTATCGTCTCCCTGTACAGGACATCCACAGGCGGCTCTGAAAATACCGTCCTGCAGCCCCTCTCAAAAGTTTCATCGGAAATATTTTCGACGTCATACCTGATCAGGATCCTGACATCTCTGATTGCCGAAATTCCTAGAAATCCCTCTATGTCATCCTTCAGCTGCCTTGCCGCAACGGCAAAAGGCTCTTTCTTCTCGACGTAAACGCGTCTTACACCGCTCATCCTTACCTCCTTGGTGGGGATTTTTTATGAACAGGACCGGAAATAAAGCCGCTGCCTGACGGCATCCAGGCGGCGGTCCCGCGCGGTTCCGTTCGTCCCCCGCAGCCGGCTTCCTGTTCATATGGTTCAGTGGCACCAGTGCCGATAGCCATATTCATAAAGTCTCGAAAAAGTGAATACAGTGCCCTGAGCCAGAGTACTGCATCCACTGTTTTCTGTCACATTATAACACAGGTTCTGTAAAAATACATTGGCTATGCATTATTCCGCGCCCTCGTGCTTGAGCACGACCGACACGGTCTTGAGAAGGATCTGGAAGTCAAGCTCCACGCTCCAGGTCTCGATATACTCGCGGTCAAGCCTGACCACTTCCTCAAAATCAGTGATGTCGCTCCGGCCGCTGATCTGCCACAGGCCGGTGATTCCGGGCTTAATGCTCATGCGGACACGGTGGTGAAGGTCGTATTTTTCCCACTCGTCCAGGGTCGGGGGCCTGGTGCCCACCAGACTCATCTCGCCCTTGAGAACATTCCAGAACTGGGGGAACTCATCGAGAGATGTCCTGCGGATGAAGTTTCCGATTCCTTTGGGCTTTCCGTTCTTATCCTTCTTTTCGCTTCCGATGATACGGGGGTCATCGTCCATCTTGAACATCATGCCGTCCTGGACCTTATTCTGTTTCATAAGGGCCTTTTTGCGCTCCTCCGCATCCATATACATGCTGCGGAACTTGTACATCCTGAACACCTTGCCGTTCTTACCGATTCTCTTCTGGGTAAAGAAGATCGGCCCGGGGGACTGGATGTAGATGATCGGCGCGATAAAGATAAAAATGACCGCGGTCAGCAGGCAGCCGACGATTCCGCCGGCAATATCAATGAGCCTCTTCAGGGCCAGCTCGCGGATCGACACAATGCGAAGGCTGTTGGTCAGCACTTTGTAATTGCCGATCTTTTCGACTTCCTGTGTGCCCCACCTGCTCTCATTGAGGGCAGAGATACAGTAATGAACAGTGATTCCCATATTCAGCAGGGAGTCGACCAATTCGATCGGATAGGGAAGATTGTCCGGCTGGTAGAGGAAGACCTCATCCACCCAGTTCCGGCTGATATAGAAGAGAATATTCTCTCCCCTCCCCAGGGTCGGGATCCCGTTGATTTCCTTCCTGTCGGAGGAAGCCTGATCCATCAGGATAATGCCGGAAATAAAATAGTCGTGGAAAGAATGTTCTGTCAGATCCTTGATCACCTGGTCGACCAGGTGGCTGGAAGTGATGACCATCAGAGATCTCTGACCCTTCTGGTCCTTTCTCATATTCAGGATTCTCTTCTTGTTCAGCTGTCTGGCAATAAAAGAAACAATGAAAAACAGTACTGCCGTCAGGCCTGTCAGCAGTCGGGAGATCATGTAGATCTGGTGGACCGAGAACAGGTAGAGCAGATTGAGTATCTCAACACTTGCCACATAGCGGAATGTCGCGGTGAGCTCCATAAAGGGGCTGCGCCTGAGCACATTTTTGTAGCTCTCCGAGACGAGAACCACAATCAACTGGCAAAAAATGTAGACAATAGCCTGGTAGCGGTACAAAACGATACCGTACGGGTTGGAGATGCCACGCAGGATCCAGTAGCTCAGAATATAACATAGCTGGAAAACTATGAGATCGAGCACGATGAAATCCAGGTGTTTCAGCCAGCCTGTTTTTTCTTTTTTATACATAAAAAGACTCTCCTGCGGCACAGGCGCGCCAAAAGCACGTCTGTTACCTCACCGGGCAGATTTTTTTGATGTAAGACAGAAGCAGCAGCGCCCGCAGCTGTTATTGGCTGTCCACGCCCTGTCGAGGGTGTGAACAGTGACTGTTATTGTTCACTGCCGGGCAGCACAGGGCTTTCCGGCAGCCCCTTTCATACGCGGGCAAATTCCCTCCCGCTGCAGTCCCGAAAACGACAGCGGCTTATTCGACGGTGACGCTCTTTGCCAGATTTCTGGGCTTGTCCACGTCGAGGCCCTTGGCTACGCTGATATAGTAGGCAAGCAGCTGAAGGGAGACGATCGCCAGGCTGTTGGCGAACAGGGGATCTGTCTTGGGCACGTAAACCGTGAAGTTTACGGTGTCTTCGATATTGTACTGTCCGTAGGTGGTCAGACCCATCAGATAAGCTCCGCGGCTCTTGACCTCGACCATGTTGCTGACAGTCTTTTCATAGAGATCGGGCTGTGTCACGACACCGATCACAAGAGTTCCGTCCTCGATCAGGCTGATCGTGCCGTGCTTGAGTTCGCCGGCCGCATAGCCCTCGGAGTGAATATAGCTGATCTCTTTCATCTTGAGGCTGCCCTCAAGGCAGATGGCGTAATCAATACCTCTGCCGATGAAAAAGATATTGTGAGAGTGGGAAAACTTGGAGGCGAACCACTGAATCCTCTCCTTGTCGTCCAGGACTCTGCTGATCTTGTCAGGGAGCTGGGCGATATCATCCAGATACTTGTCCACCTGCTCCTGAGTGATAAGGCCGCGGACAAAAGCAAAATGAATGGCCAGAAGATATCCGGCAATGAGCTGTGTGGAGTAGGCCTTGGTCGTCGCGACAGCGATCTCGGGACCTGCCAGCGTGTAGAGGACATCATCCGCCTCGCGCGCGATCGTCGAACCGATAACGTTGACGATGCCCAGAGTCCTGGCACCCTTGTCCTTTGCCTCCCGCAGGGCCGCGAGGGAATCCGCTGTCTCACCGGACTGGCTGATGACGATGACCAGAGTATTCTGACCCAGAATCGGATCGCGGTAGCGGAATTCGCTTCCCAGTTCCACCCGGACCGGGATCCTGGCCAGTTTCTCGATCACATACTGCAGGCTGATGCCGATGTGATAGGCGCTGCCGCAGGCGACGATGTTGATATCGCTGATCTCCCTGATCTGATCATCAGTGAGAGAAATACCCTCGAGGGTGATCTTTCCGTTTTTGACGATGGAATTATAGGTGTCCTGAACCGCTTTGGGCTGCTCATGGATTTCCTTCATCATGAAGTGCTCGAAACCGCCCTTTTCAGCAGATTCCGCGTCCCACTTGATCTCAGTCAGTTCCTTTTCGATCTCTTCCTGGTCAATGTTGTAGAATGTGACATTGCCGGCGGAAATCTTTGCAACTTCACTGTTGCCGATGTAATAGACGTTGCGGGTATAGCGAAGAATCGCCGGAACGTCGGAGGCCAGATAGGTCTCACCGTCCTCAACACCGATGATCATGGGGCTGTCCTTGCGGGCAGCGAAGAGCTGGCCGGGGAAGTCGCGGAACATGAGCACAAGCGCGTAGGAACCGCGTATGCGCATCATGGAGTGGGTAATCGCCTCGAGAGGGCCCATCTTGTCCTTCTTGTAATAATAGTCGACAAGCTTGACAGCCACCTCGGTGTCTGTCTGGCTTATGAAGGTATAACCTTTGCGGAGAAGCTTTTCCTTGAGTTCCTGATAGTTCTCGATGATTCCGTTGTGGACGCCGATGATCGAGCGGTCATCCGTGCAGTGAGGGTGGGCATTGCCCTCGGAGGGTTCTCCGTGAGTCGCCCAGCGGGTGTGGCCGATTCCGCATGTTCCGATCATGGCCTGTCCGCCATTGGTCTTCTCTTCGAGTATCTTCAGTCTGCCCTTGGCTTTGACGATCGAGGGCTCCGCTTCGCCGTCACGCACCGCGAGGCCTGCCGAATCGTATCCCCTGTATTCAAGCCTGGAAAGCCCGTCAAGAAGAATGGGCGCTGCCTGTTTTGTTCCGATATAACCAACAATTCCGCACATAATAATCTCCATTCCGGAGCGCTGCGTGCGATGGGACAGCAATAAACCGCTGTTCAGAGTCATAAATAATGGACTTTGAAACCGGCGGTTTCCTGTCTTCCATGAGGGCTATTTGTGGCGCTCCGGCACAAATAGTCATGTAAATGATCAGCACAACCGTGTGATTGTTTACAATAATCCGTCCTGAATGCTTGTTTCTGCCGATCCGCTCCTGATAGGAATCCGGGCAGAATGATCGTTTTTGCAAATCCGCTCCTGATACGGATCCGGGCTGAAGGCTGTACCTCTTGCTGCCTCAGCAGTCTCCTGACAGCCGATCATAATCCGGTCAGTTGAAACTAAAGAGCCGCTGTGCCAGCAGATAGCACGCGGATACAAAGACTTTGGGAATCCTGCCGTTGACATTCATAGCGATGCCTAGAGGTCTCCTCCGCATTTTTTTCCAGAGCTTCTCATCCCGGCTGCGCAGATACTCCCAGATTTCATCCCTGATCCGCAGATTTTCGGCGGTGCCGGAGCGGATCGAGAGAACGGATGTGATTGTCGTGATAATCTCCAGATAATTGAACATATACTGTCTGAGCGTCTTATACGCGCCGATCCTCTCCTGGTTTGCAGGGTCTGTAAAGTAATCGATCATGATGCGGTTGACCCTCTGCTGCTGGTCAAGACGTTTGATCATAACAGATTCGTGGACCGACTGATCCTCTCTGCCGATAAAATAATAGTAGAAGTTTACATCGAGATAATACATTCTCCGCACATAAGGGAGGGGATTGAATACGTAAATATTATCGACATAGAAGGTGTGCTCCGGGAGCTTGAGCCCGCTCTCACGCAGCATCTGCGTCCTGAAAATAACTGAGTGCATCAGGATATATTTCCCGACGGGAAAATGGCCTGCCTCATCCCAGGAGAAGACGCGGTCTTGAGGGAGGCATCTTCTGTACTGCATAACATTGTGGCGGTTCTTGTCCTCTTTGTTGTACACAAAGTTTGAGATCAGAAGATCGATGGGTTCTTCCTTGTCCTGTACTTCAGCGTCTGTTTCCTCAATATCCCCCTGTACCGGTCCGCTGAACCTTCGAAGCACATCCAGAATACTCTTGTAGGCAGAAGGCTTGACTTTGTCGTCACTGTCAACAACTTTAAAATACAGGCCTGTCGAGTTCTCAAGTCCTGTGTTGACAGCGCCGCCGTGTCCCTTGTTGGGCTGATGAATCGCACGGATGATCCCCTGGTGTTCACTTTCAAGCCGGTCGGCAATCTCTGCTGTCCTGTCGGAAGATCCGTCATCTACGATGAGAATCTCTACCTCATCTCCTCCGACAAGCAGCGTCTGTATGCACTTTTCCATGTAATCCTGTGAGTTGTAGCAGGGGACGGCGATCGATAAAAGTTTCATAAAAAATCCACCTCCTTGGTTACA
>JAUNEM010000003.1:0-15724 GCA_030525515.1 Eubacteriales bacterium | reverse complement strand
TCAGGAAAGCTCCCTGTCCAGATTTCGTAACCGTGCATGAGCCATTCGCGGTGAGAAAAAATATGCCTGGAATCCTGCAGGGGGCGGATTCTGACGGGCTGGCACCCGTAGCTTCTGACCCTCCCGACTGCCTCCTCCGCAGTCAGCCATCCCTCTTCGTTCGGGAATTCATAGAGTCCGGCCAGCAATCCCCGGGAGGGACGTCTTCGCAGCATTACCCGCTCTCCGTCCCGGATGACGAGGATGGTCTTTTTGTCTGCGCGGCGCGCCTTCTTTGCAGGCATGACCGGCAAAGAAGCCCAGCGCCTGCTGCGGAAGGCCCGGCAATAAGAACTCAGCGGACATGCATCGGCTCTCTCCCGGCACAGGGCTCCCGGCCCCGGTACACAGACGGAAGATCCAAGGTCCATCAGGGCCTGGTTGAAATCGCCCGGGCGGTCATCCGGCATCAGATCAAGAAAAAAGTCATATGCCTCTGAGGCTGCCGCAGGTGTGCGGATTTCTTTCTCATAAAGAGCCAGACGCGAAAAGATCCGCAGCAGATTGCCATCCACAGCCGGGATCTTCTCTCCGTAGGCAATGGATGCGATCGCTGCGGATGTATAAGGCCCTATCCCCGGAAGTTTTCTGAGTTCCGAGGCTGTGCGGGGCATCTTTCCTCCGTATGCGGACATAATTTCCCGGGCTGCCTTCTGCATATTTCTGACTCTGCTGTAGTAACCCAGCCCCTCCCACAGTTTGAGACATTCGTCTTCCTCTGCTTCAGCGAGGGACTGTATATCCGGAAAGCGGTCCACAAACCTCGCGTAGTATCCTCTGACCGCTTCCACCCTCGTCTGCTGCAGCATGATCTCTGAAATCCAGACATGGTAGGGGGTCGGATCCTCTCTCCAGGGAAGCTTCCTCCTGTGAGAATCATACCATTCAAGGAGCGCTTCACTCCCTTTTTTCTCTTTATCCACTTTTTCCTCCAGGCCGGACCGGACCGATGCGCGGTGCACTTCAGCGCGCAGGCATCGTTTCCGTTTACTTTGCTTCAGCCGCAGAGACGGATGATCGTCATCTCCACCACAATCCCGGCATCAATCTTTCCGCTTTTGTAATCCTGGTCAGCCTGCAGGCAGTACTGCAAGGACTTCTCCAGCCGCCCCGCATCCATTTTGCCGATGACCGGCATATAATTCTTCTTGATGATCCAGGCCGATAATCCCGTGCGCTTTGCGATCTCTTCCCCTGACTCTCCCGCTTTGCGAAGTTCCCGAATCTGGAGCAGACGGGAATATTCCCTCTGCAGCAGAGTCAGAATGACCTGGGCTGGGGTGCGCAGGGCAATGAGATCCATGTAAATGGAGAGCGCTTTCTGTTTCTGTCTGCGGGAGACCGCAGTGATCATTTCAAACACCCTGTCCTTGAGCTGAGGGCAGCACACGGCTGAAATATCATCCGCGGTCACACTCTCCCTGCCCATACAGTACCCGATGAGCTTGTCAGACTCGCTGATGATATTCATCATGTCTTCGCCGACCGTCTCCAGGAATCTGTCAAGAACGGGTCCGTCTATGGTAAGGCCGGCCTTTTTGAAAAGTCCTCTGGTCCACTGTCCCAGCATCCTGGGCGGCAGATCCTCGCAGTTCAGGATAAATCCATTCTTCTGGATAGCCCTGTAGAGCTTCTTGCGCTTATCAGGACTCTCCTCCACGAAGATCAATGAGGCTGATTCCGGAATTTCCGGTATAAAATCCGCCAGGGCATCCGACTCCACGCTTGCTTTCTTTGAGAAGAAGACAGAGTTCTCCAGAATGATCACCCTCCGGTCGGCAAAAAAAGGAAGGGTCTGAGCCTGGTCGATCACCTCTCTGGCAGTCACATCCATGCCGGTATAGACAGAGACATTCATCTCGTCCCCGTCCCCCAGGAGGGCGGAGCGCACTCTGTCCCGGTTCTGCAGCCTCAGATAGGCCTGTTCTCCGCACAGCAGATAAACCCGGTGGAATTTATCTTCCCTGAGCTCTGTGTTCAGCAGTTTCTGCTGTTGTCCGAAATCTTCCTTTTTAGCTGCCATCCCTGATTCCTCCTGGTCTTCTGGTGTCATCTTATCAGAACCGCAGATTTTTTCAACTGCCGAATGTTCCATCCGGATATCACCGACAGGTATTCCATCAGGAAGACACTGGCGTGTATTACGACAGGCTTACATTGACAGGGATTCCATCAGGATGATACGGTCGTGTATTCTCCGGGATGACATTGACGAATACTCCGCCGGGACGGCTGCAGACCATGGGCGTGAAAAACCGGCCCCGCCGCCCGCAGGCAGAGGGACCGGTCAGTCTCTTTTCAGCTCTGTATGATTTTGCCGTACAGCCCCGCATGATTCTATTGGCAGGCAGTTGTTCCTGTGGCTTTACGGTCTGTCAGCAGCCTCCAGGTCCTGTTCTTTCTCTTTTTTGGAAATGATCAGATAGTAGGAGGGCATCATCAAAAGGCACAGGATAGTGGATGCGATCAGACCTCCGATAATAACGAAAGCCATACTCGACATCATCTTGTTGTCGGAGAACCAGCCCATGGGGACCATGGCAAGGATGGTGGTCAGCGTCGTCATGAGGATAGGGCGCAGGCGGATCTTGCCGGCGTTGATCAGCGCTTCCTCAAGCGTCATATGTTCCCGTTCCTGATTGACGGTATCGACGAGCAGGATACCGTTGTTGACGGCGATACCCATAAGCATGAGAAAGCCCATCATGGAGACCATATTCATACTGCTGCTCATCAGGAAAAGCAGGACGAAGGAGCCGATCAGGGAGAAGGGGATACAGGTCATGACCATCAGCGAAAAACGAGGAGACTCAAACTGCATGGCCATCACGAGAAATACCAGGAAAATACCTGCAAGGATGGCGTTAAAAATAGCGGAAAGGTTTTCGGTCTGCATCTCCTGCAGAGAGGACGTGGCGAGTTCCACGCCGTCCGGAAGTGTCATCTCAGAGGTCATCCTGTTGACCGCTTTCGTCACTTTTCCCTTCATTTTTTTAGCAGGTGTAGCGGAAATAGTATTCTGGATTTTTCCTCCGCTCTTATGGATCATCTGCAGCTGCTGCCTGTACTCGATGGAAGCAATATCGTGCAGTGTGATTGTATTGCCCATGGCTCCGGTCAGCGGCTTGTTCATCAGCTGGTTGACATCCTCGTAAGTGCCGTCGGCATAATTGAGAATGATATCGTACTCATTTCCGTTCATAACCATATGGGCAGCTGTGACGCCGTTCATGGTCTGGTAGAGTTCCATGGCTACCTGAGCGGGCGCAAGACCTGCCGCTCCTGCCTTCTGGGGATCCACAACAATATGACCGGCCGTCTGCCTTGTCGCGGCGTCCGACTTGACATGAAGAACTCCGGGGATCCCCGACATAGCATCTTCAAGCTGTTCACAAGCCTTTGCCAGGGCGTCCTGGTCCTTGCCTTCAACGACCACATCGACAGTATTTGACGACACAGAGGAAGACATGGAGCTGCTGGATCCGCCGGATGGCGCGACCGAGATATCCGCTCCGGTGGTCATGGCCAGTGCCTGCGTGTATTCCTCCACGGCATCCTGACTGGACCTTTTGCACTTATCTACGGCATAAGCAGTCACGACAGCCTGGCTTCCGGTGATACTCAGGCTGTAGTTTTCAAAATTGGGATCGTCCCGGACCAGCTGGCCGATCGTCTCCATTTCCCGTTCCATGACTTCCAGGCGCATGCCGGGCCGGAAATCAGCTGTAATGGTGATACTGCCGTTGTAGTCCGCGGGAATGAGCTCAAATGTGAGCGTGGAGGCAAGGGCAAAGGAACCGATCAGAAGGAGTATGCTCACGAAAAGAGTCGTCTTCTTTCTGTACAGAAGCCTGCGCAGCAACCTGTCGTACCTGTTCCGTACCCGGTCCAGGAAGCTGTTGACAGCACTTTTCTTTTTTTCACGGGGTTTTACGACCACATACAGAAGGGGAACAATACAGAGGGCGCTTATGAGCGAAGCGATCATGGCGACCACGATGATCACGCCCAGCTGGGAGAACATCTGTCCCGACAGACCCTTGATCAGGGTCATAGGGACATAGACGACGCAGGTAGTGATCGTGGATGCCACGATACTCATCATGACAGTCCCTGCGCCTTTTACGGCCGCTTCCCTGAATTCAATGCCCTCATCCGTTGCTCTGAAACAGCTCTCGATGACGACAATGGAGTTGTCGACGATCATGCCGATCGCAATGACGAGAGCTCCCATTGTGATGATATTGAGGTCAAATCCCAGTAGGAACATAATGACCAGTGTCGCGAAAACCGAGAGCGGCATGGAGCTTCCGACGATCAGGGAAGCCCTGATATCGCCGAAAAAGATCATCAGGACCAGCATGGCGAAGACGACACCCAGAGCAAGAGTCTCTCCGACAGACTTCAGGGCGCTTGTGATTTCATCGCCCGAATCATACATCATGTCAAAAGTCACGCCTGCGTCCTGCTTTTCGATCCTCTCCAGGGCTTTGCGCACATTGGAGGCCACGCGGACTGTAGAGGCACTTTGTACTTTATAGACCTGGATGCTTACATTCTCCTCGCCGTTATATTGGCTGACGGAGGACGGATCCTTGACGCCCATACTGATATCCGCGACGTCCTTTAGTCTGATCTGGGAGCCGGTCGCTGTGGTCAGCGTGGTGTTCTCCAGTGACTGAAGTGAGAGAATATCCGCGCTGGTATTGATACTGATCTCCTGTGAGCCCGCCTTAATCTTACCGGCGGGGACATTGTAGTCCGAAGCACCGACCTGCTGGGCAATACCGGAGATATTCAGGCCGTACTGGCGCATATTGTCCTCGTTGAGGCGGACACGCACATAATTGGTCCTGCCTCCGGTGACATCCACTCTGGCGACATTGCCGACACCTTCAAGCGCAGGCACGACAGTCTCTTCGATATAGGCCATCATATCCGAAGAGCCGTTGCTGGTCGCGGAGATCAGCACCGTCGGAACCTGATTGACATCCATCTCAATGATCACAGGATCCCTCGCGTCATCGGGCAGATCCAGGGTATCCAGGGCAGCCGACAGCGAAGTGTAGGCGTCGTTCATGTTCTGGCCGTAGTCATAGGTCAGCAGCACCATGCAGTAATCGTTGTAGGAATAAGAGGCGACTCCGTCCACACCGCTCAGGGTCTCCGCGGCATCTTCAATTTTGGATGTGACCAGTTCATCGATCGTCGTGGGGCTCGCGCCCGGATAGACCGTATTCACAAGGTACATGGGCAGTTCGATATCGGGGATCAGTTCCATGCTGAAACCCGGTATGGAAAAAATACCGAACACTATGATTCCCAGGACAACAAGCGCCGTGGAAACCGGGCGCTTCAGGACCAGTTTTGTGATATTCATTCAGGGGCGTTCCTTTCGGGCCGCTCCTGCAGACAGAGTATTTCCGCCGCAGGACCGTCTTTTAAGTATCTTGTTTCCCAGCCATACCCGGGGTCATACGCAGACAGGCGCCGCATGCAGAAACTCACCGGGATGTCTCAGGACAGCTTTTCATTTTTCATGCCGCAGTAACCGTGACTTCAGCCGCGGGATACGCGCTCAAAAACGGAAATTCACTTCATCGCGCAGCAACCGTGACTTCAGCCGCGGGATACGCGCTCAAACCGTATATTTCCTTCGGGCATTTACCCGGGACATATTAATCGGACTTAACGGACATCACCTCAATGACAGCGCCGTCCTTGAGGCCGGCTCCCCAGGTAGTGATCACTTCGTCTCCCTCGGAGAGTCCCTCCGGGATCGCGATCATATCTTCGCTGTAGAGGCCGGCGACGACATTTCTGCGCACAGCCGTGATCTGGTCCCCACTCCTCTGGACGAGAAAGACATAGGCCTGGTCATTGTCGTAGTAGACCGCGTCAAAGGGGATCAGGATCTCGTTGTCGACAGAATCCGAGACAACAGACAGGTTGACACTTGTATTGGTGAGAAGGCTCTTGTCAGGAATGGTCAGGATATCCGCCTCAATCTTGAACAGGCCCTTCTGCTGGTCGACACCGGTCCCGATGGAAGAGACGCTGCCCTCCAGTTGGCCCTTGGAGGAGTCCAGTGTGACCTTGTCTCCGATGGACAGGTGGTCCCTGACATCTTCCGGTACATAGAAAGTTACTTTCATTATCTCCTTGTCGGAGATCGAGAAAGCCGGCTGCCCCTGGGCTGACATCTGATTCTCTGTGACGTTAACAGACTCGATAATACCGCTGATGGGCGCAGTTACAGTATAGAGTTCCTTCTGGTAGCGGGCGGACTCGACTCCGGTCTCAGCCGCTTTGATCTGGGCGTCATATACAGCTGTCCCGGCGGACGCGTTCTTTGCGTCCTCCGCGGCATCGATATTTTTGTTGAGGGCCTTGATCTGGGCGTCAAGCTGTTCAATATTGGCTTTCATGGTCGCAATGGATGTAGATGTCTGCGTATAAGCGGTTTTGGCATTGACGGACATGGCGTTGGCCTGCTCCAGGCGGTTTCTGAGCAGAGCCAGGCCGGAAGCCGACATATACTCGACCGCGATGGGAACTTCTCCCAGCGCGTGAAGGAGGGCCGAGGCGGTCTTCTGCTTTTCCGTATTGACGGAAGACACCTTCAGTTCCGGGGTTCCCGTACTGCCGCCGGCATAACCGGATTCCTCCTCAGTATTGGGCACAGAGAAAACCATCATGTCGCCGCCGTTTAACCGGTCTCCTCCTGACACCTCAGTGACGACGGTGCCGGGAATGGACGCGGACACAAGTCCGGCGGTTGTCGCGCAGTCGGGGTTGGCGGCGATAAAGCCCTGATAACGGACAAAGAGATCGTTGGTCTTGTCATAAACGCTCTTCTCGGCGGCGTAAGCCTTATCCGCGGCTTCCTGTGCCTGCTGGAGTTTTCCCAGGCTTCCCTTCAGTTCATCCAGCTGCTTCTGAGCGTTCTTTCTCTGAGTCCTCAGGGTGCTTCTCTGGGTCTCCAGAGATGTGATGCTCACATCCGCCTGCTTTTTGGCAGCGTGAATCTGGTCCTTTGCCGCTTTCTTGCCCGCCTTGGCGGTCTCCACCGCGTCCAGGGCGCTCTGAAGCTGCAGATCTGCCGGTTCTTCATCAAACACGCACAGCACATCTCCGGCTTCAACCTTATCACCGACCTTGACATTGACAGTCTTCACAGTTCCGGAAACAAGCGGAACGACGTTGACAGCTGTGTAAGGCGAGAGTGTTCCCACATAGGTACTGGTCAGTTCCAGTCCGCCGCGGGCTGCTTTCTGTGTCTCTACACGTGTCAGCTGCACCTCGTTTTCATTTTTTTTGGCGGTAGTCCCGCAGCCGGAAAAAGAGGCTGCCGCAATGACTGCGGTCAATGCTGCTGCCGCAATGCGGCAGATTTTGTTTTTCATAGATTCCTCCTATGACTATGAACATTTGAGCAAGGTCAACACCTGCAGCAGAAGCTGTCCTTCTGGCACGGCAGGAATAAATTCACGAGTAAATATATAAGAATGGCCAATTTACAGTAGATTGTAAGGAAATCATTCATTTCATACAATATACACTTTTTTTTAGTTGTATATCAGACTGCAGGTGATCCCAGCTTCAAACAGAGTAGAGGAGGCCCTGCCGCCCTCAACCCGCCGACCGGCCCGTGACCGCCGTAAGGCGGAAAAATTCATTACACGGGCCTTGTCATAAAGCAAATTGAAGCAATCCGCAGCTGCGGATCGCTGCGGATTGCTTCGTTATTTTAGTCCTCGGGCACAATATAAGGTCTGTCCTCATATACTTTCAGCCCGGTCAGCCTGGCAATCTCGGATGTATCAAAATGGTTGTCATAATAGTTCTTCATTCTGACCTTTTTGTCGCCCCGCATATAGTAATAGCCTTTTCTCAGCTTTCCGTCCCTGTCATTGTATCCGCTCAGATCGTTGAAATCATAGGAAATCTCAATCAGATCACCTTCAGGAGAGGTGAAAGTATAATGCCAGGCGTTTCCGGAGACCTGACGCCCCTCCTGACGCAGGAGTTCGTAGAGTGTGCCGAAGCTGATGCCCGCATACTTGGGATTTCCGATCACACCCTCATAGTAGATCCTGTCCTCTGCAGACTGCTGCCCGGCTGTCGCTCCACTCCCGGGTGTCTCTCTGCCGGCTGCCTCCGGCGCACTGCCCCCGTCAGCGGTCTTATAGATCCGGACACTGTCCGGCGCGTGAACCACTTCAAAAATCTCCTCATCCGTGAAGTTCTGAAGTACCTGGTCAAAGCGGTAATCCAGCGCACAGGCCAGGAAATTCTTGCGCATCAGGGCATAATCATCCTCATCGAGATTCCCGATCTCGCCCGTCGTATCTCCTCCCTCAGCCTCATATTCGATGACATTTCTGAGGAAATGATCATACTGTACAGTATAACGGACCTTCAGGTTCTCAAATCCTTCTTTTTCCGCAACTTCCCGCAGGCTCCTCAGCTGTTCATAAAGGGCTCTCATACTCTTTTCATCCGAGAAACCGCAGATCACTTCCGCGTTCACCAGTCCGGATTCCTCTGACTTGCGCAGATACAATCCCTGTGTCATGGGAAACTTCTGCTGATCGAGAAGCCAGAGAAAAACAGAGCTGTCATAATCATCGAGAAGCCGGTTCTCCACCTCTTCCAGGGCCCAGTAATAGTCGTCCAGTATATGAAATTCCATTCCTGTGTCATCATCCGTGACGGTCCAGAGATGGTCCAGATAACCCTCCTCGTCCTCCTGAATCTCCACATACCCTTCGGAGACACTGAGATTGCTTCGTCCCGTCAGCTTTTTGGCATAGGATTTGATATCACTCTGGTAATACTTTTTTACACATCCGCTCAGCAAGATCGACAGTATCACCACAAGCGGAAGAACAGCCAATATTCTTTTGTAATAATCTCTGAAAGCACTGTCTTTCATTCCTGCGGCTATAACCTCCTGATCTTATGGAAGCTGATCCGGGCAACCGATCCGCCCATATGATCCCTGGTGCGGGATCAGGGCAGGTAGAGCATCACTGAGACACAGAAGAGATCCCCTCTTGTCTCGAATTCAATGACACCGTTGTAGCGTGTCACAATGTTCTTGACCGATTCCGTTCCGATTCCCACGCCGGAATGCTTCATGGAACGGAACCTTCCTTTTTTGTCCTTTTCAGGGGCAATTTCGTAGGTATTGTCAATCGCGAGAGCGAACGTATTCTGGTTGGTCTGTCCCCTCACGTCAATCTTCCCTTTCCCTGCTCTGAGCCGTTTGCAGGCTTCGACAGCGTTCTCCAGAAGGTTGCCGAAAAGGACGCTCAGATCTGTTTTATCGATTTTGATGTCCTCGGGAATGCCGATCTTCACTTTATACTCTATATTCAGCTGGGCAGCCTCACGGGCAAAATAAAGAAGAACGCCGTTCACTGTCGTATTGCTGCAATAGACAAGGGCATCGTCCAGCTGATACTTTTTTCCGATCTCATACAGATATTTTTTCAGTTCCTCCAGGTTTCCGTCGTTCACCATATTTTCTATGGTGACAATATGGTGGCGCAGATCATGGCGTCCCTGACTGGCTGTGCTGATACGCTGATTGAGATCCTCGTACTGCATGACCTGAAGGGCGAGCACATGGTTTTCCTCCCTCAGGTGCATATATCTGGCATTATCCCGGACCAGTCTCAGGATCAGGTAATAGATCAGGAAGGAACCCAGGTTGACGATTCCCAGGAAAATGACATTGTAAACATTGGTCGCCCAAATAAGGGGGCTGCCCGTCCCGTAAAATTCCTGGGCCCAGATCAGATAAAAAGTAGTCGGAACCAGCCAGCTGAACTGCCAGATATAGTTGGGCTGCATCTCCTGCGTGACGGTGTCCTTTTCCCATTTCATAAAATAGAAGACCGGGATCAGGATCAGGGGAGAGACGATGGCGAGACAAAGTGTTGCTGACCACCTGTATCTGTCCATCACGAGATCGGGAAAAAGATATCCCTCCAGGCATTTGGAAGTGACTGTGGTCATATATCCGACATTGATCAGCATAAAGCAGAAAAACAGCATTCTGCCCGGGTGGCTTTTATTGGCGGCCACATAGAGCGTCGCGATCAGGACGAATCCCATCATCTCCACTATGACCATGACAATTGCGGATTCTGAAAAATAGACGTTGAAAAGGCTTATAAACATCCATGTGAGGAGGATTGCCTCATGAAAAAGCGCAGTGATCTCAGGCGAAAAACGCCTCTTACCCCTGAATGGATAAAAGGCGAGCAATATGAGAGGTACGGCTCGGACCAGATTGTATAAAATTGCTTCCATCAACGTGAACGGAACCATGAATACTCCTCTTTGTAACCCTTCCACAGCATACCGGAACACGTCAGTGCACAGGAATTGTCAACGGAGAATACGTCTTTACAAAGTCTTTCGATTATGGGCTCATAAATCGGCAGTTTCTCGTTTGACATCGGGGATTGTCCGTGCTCCGGCACAAACCTTCGGATGCGATCTTCAATGTTGCCAGACAGGGGTTTAGTCTGTGCCTGATTATCACAGTATACAGTTATTCCCCTTTTTTCGCAAGACAAGGTGTATCATCCTCTCAGCGGGCTCTTCCTGCCGGCTCTTCCGGCTCTTCCAAAAGGAGCTTAGCTGCACTTCCTTCGGTGTCCTGCCTTGTGCCGCATCTGTGCGCATCCTCCCGGAGATTTTTACGCTGCAGGAAATCGCAGATCCTGTAACGTAAAAAACCGCCGGGGATATCCCGACGGTTCTCCTTACTAATATAGATCATAATCTGACCTGGCGGAACAGATAGGCCGCATGGGCCTTGCGTATTTCCGCCATTCTCCTGCGGCTCACAGGCACCTGATAATTCTCCATGAGAAAAACTGTGCTGTCGTCGATCCGCTGGACATATTCGAGATTGACAATGATTCCCTTTGTACATGTGACAAAGGAATCGTTGGAGCAGAGGATCTCTTCCATCTGTGCTTGGCTGGTACGGATTTTCTTTTTGCGGTTGTTTTTCAGATAAAGAATAATCCGGTGATTGTAATATTCGGAGTAGAGGATATCGTGCAGCAGGCAGCTGGTGCCATCCGGAAGCGAAACCACTCTCTGCATCTCGTAGTCCGCCAGATTGATGATGTCCATGGCCTTGACAATATCTTCATGTACAAAGGGTTTCAGCAGATAATAATCAGCTCTGAGCGAATAGCTTTCCGCAGCAAAATCATTGCTGGTCGTGACAAATACCATTCGAACCGCTTTGTCTGTCTTTCTGACTGCGGCTGCCGCCTCGATTCCGTTCATGCCGTCCATATAAATATCGAAGAACAGCAGATCGTATTTGCCCGGTTCAAAAGCATTCAGAAACTGCTCTCCGCTGTCAAAAAGGTCAATCGAGTCAACTCTGTATCCCTTCTCACGAAGAACTGTATCAAGCTCCTTGAACAGTGTTTCACGGTCATCCGCCCTGTCATCTATAATAGCTGCGCGCATAAACTACCTTTCAACAAGTCACCTCTTTACAGATTCCATCTATCATTTAAGATTCGCTCTCTCTTCCGGCAGGTCATTCTGTCAGCTGCTCTTGCGTAAAGTCGGCTTATCACCGGGTTTCATCTGAGAAATATCATATTTGATGCTGATCCTCTGGCGTCCGACAATAAATCTGCTGTTGATGCGCTGCTGCAGCAGAACGCAGTCCTCTTTGGCAGAGTTGGGGAGAAGGATAAGGCACTGGCCTTTGCCGTAGGAACAGATTGTATCACAGCGGTCCACGCTCGCGCAGGCGCTTTCAATCAGGCGCTCGGAGAGACGCTCCAGCACAGAGCCGTCTTTCATGGGATTTCCCTTGCCGTCCAGGATCGTGCACAGGACAAGACATGAGGGGCTGCCGGTTCTTTCGGAAACGCGTTTGGCAGAGCGGTAAATACCCTGGAAGACAGGATAGCTGCAGAGATATCCGCCTTCGCAGCTGTCATCGTCGCCTTCGAGATCCTTCCGGATATCGGTCAGGGCTGTATGCTGGTGGCTGATTCCCTTGGCGAGGTGCTCGAACCACTCCACGATCTTTCCGGAGGGATGGATTCCCAGCTCGTCAAGATAATAGTTGACCGTGCATTCATAGAGGCGGACCGCCTCATCGTATCTGCGCATCCGGACGAGAGCTTCCATTGTCAGAGACTCCCAGTCAGAGAGAGGAGCGATGGCAGAGGCATACTGTCCGAGCTCCTTCATGCGGTTGAAGTCCTGCATCTGGCGGAGAATGCCGCTGGCCTTTTCCACACAGTCGGAGAACATCTCCTCATAGCGGATCGACTCCCGGACTGCCCACACGTTATTGGTCTGCATGGGAAGGAAATCTCCGTCATAATGATAGCAGGCTTTCAGATAACAGTCCAGTCTGCGGGCGGGGTCAGTCTCCTGCTCTGCCTCTCTGTGCAGTTTCTCGAACTCGTACGCATCTTCCTCGACTTCAATTTCATCCGTCCAGTAGAATACGTCCTTGTCGGAGATAATGTAGTTGACCTTGGGCAGGCCCGCCTTTTCAAGATATTTCTTGGCGTTATAAATAACACTCCGGAGAGAGTGGTGGGCATTGTCCACTTCTCTGTCTCCGAAGAGAAGCTCCTCAAGACGGTCGCGTGTAACGCCTTTCTCCCTTGAATGAATCAGAATCTGGAGAAGGGCATTGTTCTGGGAAATCGAGGACTTGGAAGAGCCCGCGATCATCTTTCCGTTATAACTCATGGAAAAACCGCCCAGCATTTTCACAAGCAATTTCTGTTCTGTCTTTTCTCCAATCGCAGTCATCTTCATATCCTCCAAAGTTGCAGGCCGCTGTATCAGTGCATTCTTCCGGCGGTTCTGGAAGACTTTCTCTCTTGCACTCACTTATCATTATCTACTATTTTTCATTAGTATTATAACCCACCTCTATTCAAGTATGTTTTCCATTCGAGTCGTTTTTATACCGTTTGAGTACTCTTCGTGTACTCAAACGGCAGTAAAAAAAGACGGGCAGGAAGCGCTCATATGCCATCCTGTCCGTCTTTTTACTGCCCGGTTCCGGGCCCCGTCATTCCGGGATCCTCACTGCTCCACCTGCAGCGAAGGTTCTTTTCTGCGGGCTCCCAGCCCGTCATAAGTATTGAATTCCACGCTGTCTACGACCACAGAATGTTCGTTGTCATAGACGACAATATTGAGTCCGATCCTCTGAACAGCGTACTCGATGTTATTGATCTTGACAGAACAGGTCAGATATCTGCCTGCCCCTCCTCCGGCACCGCTCAGTCCGCCCTGGCTGATGAGCGAATACTCGGACCCGTCGGGCAGTGTCCCCGTACAGCTCAGTTCTTCTTCGCTGATTTCCTCCAGCTTGTCCTGTCCCGGAATCAGTACCGCGTAATAGCTCCACCTGTAGTGGCCCGGAAGGACCTCTTCAAGTCCCAGATCGGCCAGAAGTGCCTGAATGTCGGATGTGATCTCCCTGGTCCCGTCGTCCCGGATCGTGAGGAAAATGCTGTACTGCCTGTTCTCCGCAAGCAGGCGCAGGTATTCATGGATGTCCCCTGTCCTTCGCAGTGTCATATCTCCGGTGATCCGGCCGACTTCAAAGCGCCTTCCGGATTTGCCGTTCACATATATGTAGACATTGCAGGACTTGAGGTCAATCCCCTTATTGCCGACAAGATGTCCGAAGTAGAGGTTTTTCCTGTCCTGTTCCAGTTTCAGATACTGCTTGTTGTCGGGGTCTGCGTTGTCCCAGATCTCCGCCTCCACAGAGCTGATCTTTTCATAGACATTTTTAAAATCAGACACTGTAAAGGACAGCTCTCCCGTCTGTGTGTCACAGTCGGTGATCGTGATCGTTGATGTCGGGGCAAGTCCCTGCGCGCGCAGCAGGTCCATATCATAAATATCAATGTCCGCCAGTTCCTGCATGAACCGGCTCTTCTTGCTCAGCTCTGCCTCCAGATCCTCCGCTCCATACTTTTCAAACAGGGTATCCTCTGTCCCGTACAGATTCGTTCCCAGGCCCAGACGGTCTCCGTCGATCTTTACGCCGAGAGCTCCCAGCGTGGTCGGAAAATCGTCCAGAGTAGTGTACTGGCGCACTCTGTCGGGCTCCGCGGGTTCCACAGCGGAATTGATATAGGCTGTATAGGTCCTGCGGTCGTAGTCAGCAGGCACGTCGATGCAGAAATCGCTGTCCATGGTAAGATGGTCGCCGCTCAGCACGATCGTTGTATTTTCATAAAAATCCTGCTGCTGGATCCAGCGGACAAACTCGTTGACCTGTCTGCTGGAACAGGCGAAGGAATTGGCGTAACGGTTTCCCTCGAAGTCCTCGCGGCACAGGTCACACTGGTAGCCGTCTTCAAAGTGGGTATCCACAGTGAGAAGGGAGAAGTTAAAGGGCTCGTCTTTGGAGGCAAGCTCCGTCACTTTTTCCTTTGCGTAGGAAAAGAGCTTGCGGTCCTCATAGCCCCAGAACACATAATAGTCCCTGGGGATCTTTCCCTGCTCAATAGCCCATTTATAGTCGCAGATCTCAAAATCGCCGTGCTCGGTCAAAAAGAGTCTGCGCCCGCCGAAGGTGGCGTCGGAGCCGCACATGAAGACCTGATTATAGCCTTCTCCGTCCAGAATGTCCCCGATCGTCGTCACGCCGGAGAAAAACGAGTCCTGCGTGTTCATCTTGTTGAAGGAACCCCGGGTATCCGTGAACTGCTCCTCCAGATCGACTTTGAGGGGAAGTCCGGAAGACTGGGTGAAAAGGCCTGCCATTGTATAAGTGGATCCGGGCATGACGTGTCCGCCGTTCAAAAGCCCCGTATTGCCGTTAAAATTGTCGCCCTCGCCCGAGAGCCTGGTCAGTTCCGGGATCACATTGCGGGGGAAAGCGCCGCCGCTGTCCTGGTCCGCGTAGGTCGTCTCTGCTGACTCGAGATAAATATAGATCAGGTTTCTCTTTTTTTCCGGAAACACGATCGATGTCTTCTTGGGGTCTACATAGTTGTCCTCAATGAACGAGGAGTCCTCCATCTGATCCCGGATGTAGCGGATCAGATTGAGCTTCACAGTGATCACACTCATGGTGATCACCAGGGCTATGAGGGCTCCGATGGCGGACCTCATCACAAAAACCCCGCGGGCTTTTGGCTCATGCCGTGTGTGCACGATCATCAGAAAGACGCTGAACATGATCAGAAGCCCGGGCAGAAGGCATCGGGTGACATATTTGATGATCATTCCTCCCCCGGTTCCTTCCAGGGGCGCCTTCAGATGAAAAATGATCTCATCCATCTTGAGGCCTGCCCAGGTCGTGAAGGCCCAGATCGCGGTAAAAAACAGCACTGCGGAAACAGTTACCAGAACAACTGTGATGCCGGCCGCGATTTTCGTCTGAAACCAGGGTCTGCGTGTCTTTTTCACCTTGTCTTTCTTATCTCTGTTATTCTGATTGCTTTCAGGGGAGTCTTCTGATGTGACAGCCTTGCTGACGCCGGAATCAGCACTTCCCGGCATCGTGAGCGGTTTTTCCTTCTGTTTTGCCTCAGCCTTCTCTCCGGAGGCCGGAAGAGGCTGCTTCGCGATGTCCTTTTTTTTCGGCATCTTTCTATCCTTCTTAATCAATTGTCAGTTGCGATATCCGGTGGCCTGCATG
>JAUNEM010000260.1 GCA_030525515.1 Eubacteriales bacterium | reverse complement strand
TGAAAAATCCCCCGCAGGAGAATTCTCCACTCTGAAAATCCCCTGCTTTGAGCATTGCCCGGACAGATGAATCCCTGCTTTCCGGCGTCAGCGTGCACACAGAATCACATTGAAATGTGTTTTTAACAGGAAACACATTCCTGAAATGATAATAAAAAGCTTTACTAAGGACAGATATGCTGTTATATTGTGGAACAAAGTAAACAGAACTTTACTCCGTTACTTCATATACTTACTCAGTTACTTGAATAGTACATATACAGTACATATACTCAGTTACTTCGATAGTACATTTACGCAGTTACTTCTAGTACATAAAATAGTACCTGATAACGTACCTAAAAAATGATGTACCTGAAAACCATTTACATAAGAGCAACGGCATTTTATTTCATTTTTCAAGAAAGGATCGTGTATGCGCCATATTCTGACACCACAGGACTTTTCCGTAAGCGAACTCGACAGTCTGTTTAATCTTGCGGCGGATATTGAAGCGAATCCGAAAAAGTACGCAAATGCCTGCCGCGGCAAAAAACTGGCAACACTATTCTACGAGCCCTCAACCCGCACCCGTCTCTCCACGGAGACTGCGATGCTGAATCTGGGCGGCAGTACTATGGGCTTCTCTGATGCCAGCAACTCTTCTGTCTCCAAAGGCGAGAGCGTAGCGGATACAATCCGCACAGTCTCATGCTTCGCGGATATTGCCGCGATCCGGCATCCCAAGGAAGGCGCCGCCATGGTCGCCTCCCAGGTGTCCGGTATTCCCATCATTAACTGCGGCGACGGAGGTCATCAGCACCCCACACAGACACTGACAGATCTGATGACCATCCGCTCACTGAAAAAGAGACTCAACAACATGACCATCGGCCTGTGCGGCGACCTCAAATTCGGGCGGACCGTTCATTCCCTGATCTCCGCCATGTCCCGCTACGATGGCATCCGCTTCGTCTTTATTTCCCCCGACGAGCTCAAAGTCCCCGATTACGTCATCGAAATGCTTGAGAGCAAAGGCATTCTCTATGATGAAGTCATCAAGCTGGACGATGTGATCACCCGCCTCGACGTCCTCTACATGACCCGCGTGCAGCGCGAGCGCTTCTTCAATGAAGAAGATTACATCCGTTTAAAAGACTTCTATATCCTGACCAGAAAACTCATGCGCAAGGCCAAAAACGATATGTACGTCCTTCATCCCCTGCCGCGTGTCAATGAGATCTCCGTCGAAGTCGACAGCGATCCCCGGGCCGCCTATTTCCAGCAGGTGCAGTACGGCGTCTACGTCCGCATGGCCCTCATCCTCACACTTCTTGGCATCCATGTCAACGAGGACGGAAGCGTCACTGAAAAGACTGTATAAAAAAACAGGACCTGACTTACCGGCGCTTCATCAGCTCATGATCTTATTTACAGGAGGAATCTGAATGCTGAACGTAGGAAAAATCGAAAACGGCATCGTACTGGACCACATCCACGCGGGACGCGGCATGCTGATCTATCATCATCTGGAACTGAACAAAATGGACTGCCCGGTCGCGATCATCAAAAATGCCCGCAGCAATGCCATGGGCAAGAAGGACATCCTCAAGATCGAGACCGATGCCGACACCATCAATCTGGACGTCGTCGCTTTCATCGACCCGGATATCACTGTGAACATCATCAAGGGCGGGGAACTGGTCGAAAAGAAACGCCTTCCTATCCCCAGACTGGTCAAAAACGTGATCAAATGCAACAATCCCCGCTGCATTACCACGGTCGAGCAGGGTGTCCAGCATATGTTCTATCTGGCGGACCCCCGCAGCAAGATCTACCGCTGCCGTTACTGCGACGAAAAGTACACCGAGCAGGAAAACGACTGGACGTAATCAGCAGGAATGCGGCTGGTTCTATCAAGCAGGTATACGGCCGGACATGATCAGTATGAATACGGCCGGACGTGATCATTAAAAAATCTGTAAGCTATGCTTATAACCACAATTACTGTAAACAACAGCTGACGGCGATGCAGGAGCACCATTCCCGCATCGCCGTTTCATGAATGCACTGTAAAAAACCGCTGTTTCATGAATGCGCTGTAAAAATCGCCGCTTCGTGAATCCACTCTGGAATATAAAAAGAAAAAACGATATAAAAAGGACCAGGAATTTCATGCAGGAGAAAAAATTACACAGCAGCCAACCTTTCGCTCCCGAGAGCACAGAGAATGACACCCTTCCCACCGGTTCTGAGAAGACCGACTCTCCCACCGGTTCTGAGAAGACCATCTCTCCCACCGGTTCTGAGACGGCCGCCTCTCCCACCGGACCTGAAGCAGTCCCTGCAGATACCGGAACCTGTCAGAAGGATGTCCGGAACTGCCCGACAGATACCGGGATCTGCACAGAAACAGCCGAATCGGACGCCGGACAGGCTCCCCTGTCATCCGAGCTCGACAAACGCAGGAACGATATTGAGAAGGCACTGCGCAAAAAATTCAAAAGAGATCTGATCGGCCGTTTTGAAAAGGCCGTGGTCCAGTATGAGCTTGTGCAGGAGGGCGACCTCATCGCCGTCTGCATCTCCGGCGGAAAGGACTCCATGCTGATGGCCAAACTCTTCCAGGAGCTGAAGCGCCACAACAAATTTCCCTTCTCCCTGGTTTTTCTCTGCATGGATCCGGGATACCTGCCCCAAAACAGGGAACTGATCGAACAGAACGCGAAGCTTCTGGGAATTCCCGTCGAATTCTGCGAGACCAGCATTTTTGACGCCGTCTACACCATCGAAAAGTCCCCCTGCTATCTCTGCGCCCGCATGCGCCGCGGTTATCTCTACCGCTTCGCCAAAGAACGAGGCTGTAACAAAATCGCCCTCGGCCACCACTATGACGACGTGATCGAGACGATCCTCATGGGTATGCTCTACTCCGGCCAGTACCAGGGCATGATGCCCAAACTGCGGAGCACAAACTTTGAGGGAATGGAGCTGATCCGCCCCATGTATCTCATCCGTGAAAAAGACATCATCCACTGGCGTGACTACAACGGCCTTCACTTCCTCCAGTGTGCCTGCAGGTTCACGGAAGCCCTTGCCCAGAAGGCAGATTCTGACGAGCCGTCGATTTCCAAGCGCCTTGAGACCAAACGTCTCATAGCCTCCCTGGCAGAGACCATCCCCCAGGTGGAGAGCAATCTCTTCAGGGCAACCGAAAACGTCGTTCTCAACAAAGTACTGGGCTACAAAATACATGGTGAAAAGCACAGTTTCCTGGAGGATTACTGATTATTGCTGATTATTACTGAGTATAAAAAATACCTTAATCAGTAAGCCCTCTTTAGTAAGCCTTTTTT
>JAUNEM010000259.1:1939-3336 GCA_030525515.1 Eubacteriales bacterium | reverse complement strand
CGGACATTTTTTCTGCTGCTTAAACACAGGTAAATCCAGGGATCCGTTAAAACACAGGTAAATCCAGGGACCTGCTTAAACACAGGTAATATTAAGAACTTTGAAGATTCTGGCCATCACGTCCTCCGGGGATATGCCGTTGGGCACGCGGTAGTCACAGGTCGAGCAGTAAGTCGGGTAGCGCTTCTTATGCAGGGCTACAACCTTGTCCCTGGTGTTTGCCAGAGGCCTGTCATCTGCCGGCAGGATTTGTTCCAGAGGGCGGTCCAGGAAGATGATGACGCCGTTCTTTTTCAGCGCGTCAACGTTCTGCTGCCTGAGGATTACACCGCCGCCTGTTGCGATGATTATACCGGTTTTTGGTGAGAGCCGGCGGGTCATTTCGGTTTCCACGTCACGGAAATAACCCTCGCCGTCGGCCGCGAAAATATCTGTGATCGGGCGCTGTTCTGTTTCAACGATCATATCGTCCGTGTCGGCCAGCTCCCTGCCGAGTGTCTTCGAGAGGAGAGTGCCGACCGTCGTCTTGCCTGCCAGGGACATGCCCGTGAGGACGATATTGCGCCGGGAGTTCAGTACTTCATTGTAGATCCGGTCGATCGATCCGGGGATGATTCCGGAGTCCGTAAAGAGTTCCGCAGAACGGACAACCCGGGCGGTCAGCATGTAGAGCCCTCCCGCCGCGGGGATCCCTCTTTTCTGTGCCTCCAGCACCAGTGCGGTGCGCAGGGGATTGCAGATGACGTCGATCACTCCGCGGACACAAGGAAGACGGTCCAGGTCCAGGGGGCAGTCATCGAGCCGGGGGTACATGCCGCTGGAGGTGGTATTGATCACAATTTCAGCATCCGGGCATTTTTCATAGATTTCCTCACAGGTGACCGCACCTTCTTTTCCTGAACGGCCGGCTTTGTAGATTTGTGCGCAGTCCAGATCGGTGACGACGGCATGGGCTGTCCTCCCGGTTTCCCCGGTACCCAGGATCAGCACTTTTCTGTCCTTCAGATCAAGACCGGTTTTTAAGATCAGGCTTTTCAGGCCGAAATACTCAGTGTTATAGCCGGTGAGCTTTCCCTCTTTATTGACGATGGTGTCGACCGCACCGAGCCTGCGGGCCTGTCCGCTGATCTCGTCGAGCAGGGGGAGGACTGTCCTCGTGCAGGGACCTGTCAAATTGATTCCCCTGAAATCGCGGGCCCGTATGAAGGCGTCCGCCTGTTCGGGACTCAGGTCCTGAACTTCATAGGAAAGCAGACCTGTTTTTTGACAGATCATTTCAGGGAAGCCGTGAGAAAGACCTTCTCCTATTAACCCGTATTCCATTTCATACCTCCGATACAGCATGGAGACCATGCTGAGGATCCGTTTTCGTCCGGTCACAGGGCCGGGAAATCCGC
>JAUNEM010000259.1:0-1839 GCA_030525515.1 Eubacteriales bacterium | reverse complement strand
GGGCCGGGAAATCCGCAATCCAGTCCGTGCCGAACCTCAGTGCCAGCAGATCGCAGAGCACGAGTGCTGTGACACTGTCCGCGACGGCTCTTGCCCTGTGGACGATGGCCGGGTCATGCCTTCCGCTGATCACCAGCTTCTGATCAGTGCTCCTCAGAAAATCAACGGTTTCCTGCTCTTTATATATGGAAGGAGTCGGTTTTACCGCGCATCTGAAGAGAAGCGGCATTCCGTTGCTGATGCCTCCGTTGATCCCGCCATTGTTATTGGTTGTGGTGGCAACAGTGCCGTTTTGCATTGCGAAGCAGTCGTTGGCCCGGCTGCCTCTCTGGTCCGCAAGACTGAATCCTCCTCCGAATTCGACCCCTTTGACAGCGGGAATGCTGAACAGGGCGTGGGCGAGTACGCTTTCCAGGGAATCAAACCAGGGTTCACCGACTCCCGGCGGGAATCCGGTCACGGCCGTCTCCAGGATGCCTCCGACACTGTCTCCTTCCGCGGCAGCCTCTTCCATGGCCAGGCGCATCCTGGCCGCAGCCTCTTTGTCGAGGACGGCAAAGCGCAGCCCGGCCAGGGTCTGAATATCGTCCTTGAGATTCCCGAACTGCCGGTCAGATATTCCGGCACATTTGGCGATATGGGTCCCGATCAGGATCTCCTTTTTTTCCAGGGCGGACTGAGCGATCGCGCCCGCCGCCACAAGGGCAGCCGTCAGCCGCCCGCTGAAATGGCCGCCTCCTCTGTAGTCTTCATACCCGTGATATTTGCGGAAAGCAGTATAATCAGCGTGTCCGGGCCGGGCGAGAAAGCGGGATGCGGAATAGTCGCGGCTGTCGGTATTCTCATTCGGGATCAGAATACAGATGGGAGTTCCCGTTGTGCGGCCCTTGAACACACCGCTTACTATGCGGAAGGGATCCGGTTCCACACGAGCCGTGGATATTTTTCCGGCAGGGCGGCGCAGAAGGAGCTTTCCGGCAATATAGTCCTCGTCCACAGGGATTCCGGGGGCCAGGCCATCCAGTACAGCGCCGATCTCCGCGCCGTGGCTCTCTCCGAAAAGGGTGACGGAAACACTGTTTCCGAAAGTGTTTTTCATAATCTCAGTCCCTCCGCCCTCATGTTTCTGGCAGCTGCCCGGTCTCCGGCTTCCCGGAGTCATCCCCCTTGATGAGGTGTTCCTGATACTGCCTGGAGACTGCCATCGCGGCCTTCATGAAGGACAGGTAGTACTGCCTGAGTGTATCGTCCGTGATGAAGGATATGTTGTGCTCGAGAACTCTCTTTTCCTGCTGCTCATCGAAAACCGGAAGCCCGTGCTCTTTCTTGTAGGCGGCAATATCACGGACGGCCTTCATCCTCTTCTGAAAAAGTTCTGCCATCATCCGGTCCGTTTCCCGGATCTCATCTCTGGCATCTTCCAAAGATCTGCTCATAACGTATGAAAAAAATTCCTTTCCTGCCGGAGGCATCCATCCCGCGAAACCCGTGCGGGGCCTGCACATCCGGAAATGAATAACAAAAAATACCGTGTGGAGTGTGACCCGCACGGTACTGTCTGCCAAAATAGAAAGTAATAAAAATCAGAATCGCTGATTCTGGGCGTGTCTGCCATCATTCCCCGGAATTCTTCTATAAAGAACTGCCTGAAACGAACCCTGCTCAAACACTTGACGACTGGGACGTTCCGTGACGTGAGTAAAAATAGCATTAAACAGAGGGTATGTCAAGGCGGCCCGATGCTGTATACAGGATCCGAGACAGGATCTGCGGGCAGGTGCCGCAGACAGAATCTGACGGCGGCCCGGTGTATAGAAAACGCTGAACGCAAGTTACTGT
>JAUNEM010000258.1 GCA_030525515.1 Eubacteriales bacterium | reverse complement strand
CCCCTGCGCCTGGCCGAGATCATCGCCGGACTCTGCGCCCACGGACTGGAGCCAAAGCGCATGCGTATGGTCTATCCTTACGTGGACAAGGCCCCCAACATGGTCCTGCTGGACTGTGTCCGAGGCGGTGCCCCGGAGCTCCGCGTGGAGCCGCCCCTCATCGTCTATGAAAAGAACGGCGCCTATACGCCTGAACTTCTCCGGATATATTATGGAACTGAGACGTGAGAGAAAAGTCCAGGATATATTATGGAAACTGAGATAGGAGAGAAAATGCCCGGAACCTTGTACCTGTGCGCAACGCCGATCGGAAATCTCGGGGATATCACACAGAGAGTGCTTGACACCCTCCGGGAGGTGGACCTGATCGCGGCGGAAGATACCCGCAATACCCTGCGCCTGCTCAACCATTTTGAGATCAAGAAGCCCATGACCAGCTATCATGAGCACAATAAATATGAAAAAGCTCAGGAGCTTCTCGCCGCTCTCCGCCGCGGGGAAAACATTGCGGTCGTGACAGATGCCGGCACTCCTGCCATCTCCGATCCCGGAGAGGTTCTGGCCGCCCTGTGCATAGAAGAGGGCATCCGGGTTACCTCCCTTCCCGGCGCCTGTGCCCTGATCACGGCGCTCACCATGTCGGGAATGCCTGCCCGCCGCTTCTGCTTCGAGGGCTTTCTGCCCCCTGAAAAAACCGATAAAAAAGAGCGCAGGAGGATTCTGGACCAGCTCCGCACCGAGGAGCGCACGATCATTCTCTACGAGGCGCCCCACCACCTTCGCGCAACTCTGTCAGAGCTAGAAGCAACATTGGGCGGAGACCGCAGGATCACTCTCTGCCGCGAACTTACCAAGCGCTTTGAGGAAGCCATTCCCCTGACCCTGGAGACCGCCGTGCGCTATTACGAGGAGAACGATCCCCGCGGGGAATACGTTCTGGTCATCGCCGGCGCCGATCCCGCCGAACTCAGAGACAAAGCCCGCGCCGCCTTTGACGAACTCCCCCTCGAAGAACATATGCAGCAGTACATCGACCAGGGCCTGACCCAGAAAGAGGCCATGCGCCGCGTAGCCGCTGACCGCGGCCTGAGCCGCCGCGATATCTACCAGCAGCTCAAGGTCAAGTGACCCCGAATTCCCAAAAACCCGGACAGAACAGAACCGGATAAAACCGGATATACCCGGACAAAACAGGACAATACCGGGCAGAACCGGCCTGATCCGGACAGAATCGGCCGGGACCGGCATTTGTCTTCCGCTTTTTTAATCTTTTCGATTAGCTTCTACAGAGCACCGGCGTGCCCGGCATTTTCAGTCATGCAGTCACAAGCCGGGCTTCAACAGGACTTCGCCAAAGCGGAAGAAAAAATGTTTTATTTTTACACAGAATGGCATACAATTGCCGGAGAGAAGGGACATGAAACTTGATGGAAGGGGATGTTCAACCGGCAGAGACCGGAACATCTTTGACCATACAGGTCTGAAACCGGTTGCGAGGACGGGAACAGACTAGAAAACAGCAAAAAGGAAACAGAAAAGGAAACAGGCAACAGAAAACAGACGAGGAAACAGAAAAAAAGTAACAGCAAAAGGCAAAAGAAAATAAGAAAAGAAAAGAAAAGAGGAGAACAACCAATGAAACCCACATTAAAACTGGCACCTTCCATGCTCTCAGCTGATTTTGCAAAGCTCGCAGAGGAATTCAAGGCAATCAAGGACGGCGGCGCTCACTACCTGCACATCGATGTGATGGACGGCATTTTTGTGCCCTCCATATCCTTCGGTATGCCTGTGATCAAATCCATCCGCAAGTGCACGGACATGTTTTTTGATGTCCATCTCATGATTGTTGACCCTGTCAGATACATCGAAGAATTTGCCAAATCCGGGGCTGACCTCATCACATTCCACCTCGAAGCCACCGAAGATCCCCAGGCTGTCATCGATGAGATCCGCAGGAACAACTGCAAGGTCGGAATCTCCATCAAACCCAAGACTCCTTTCGCGGACGTCGCCCCCTACATGGACAAGGTTGACATGCTTCTGGTTATGACCGTCGAGCCCGGTTTCGGTGGGCAGAAAATGATGCCCGAGACCCTTGACAAAGTGAGAGAGGCCCGCGCCTTTGTCACCGAAAAGGGCCTGACAACAGACATCCAGGTCGACGGCGGCGTCAAGTTCGACAATATCAACCTTCCTCTGGAAGCCGGCGCAAACGTATTCGTCGCGGGATCCGCGGTCTTCGGCCCCGATACTCTCGGCGAGACAAAGCGCTTCTGTGAATACCTGGCCAAAGAGCAGGCTGAATGACATAACCTGAGCCGGTTCCGTAATGCGGGGCTGTCTTGAAAATTATACTTTGCATTTGAGCAGGCAGTATGCCGGCATTTGCCGGCATACTGCCTCTTTTCCTTGTTCCGGGAAATTGAGCTTTCCCGGAGAAAAACAAGTTTCAAGTTACACCCACTGTTATAAATGTTATAAAGAAGTAGGTAAAGAAGTCAGGTTGGGGCTGGCGTTATTGAAAGAGAAATTGATTAGAGTTAAAATATAAAAAACAGACAGTGACAGCCGGAAGTATCCTGACTGCTTACTGATTATTGTCACCCCTGTCTGCGAATAACAGATGTTGCATTGGGCGCTCAGAAAGTCACTCAAGGAGAGTGAAGAGATTTAATTGACTCTTTCTAAAACTTATATAAACTGGAAGGGATTTATATGGCGCCATATAATGCACACAAGAAAACAATCGATGAGCTGACCCTCATGGACGATTACATGTTTGCGCAGGTAATGAGGCAGACAGACCACTTAAAACCGCTTTTGGAATCTGCCCTCCAAATGAAGATATCAAAAATAGAGCTGATCGAGATTCAGAAGACCGAAAAGGGAGGATATGACTCGAAAGGTGTACGCTTGGACCTGTATGTGACAGACGAGAGCGGTACGATCTACAACGTGGAGGTTCAGACAAGTGATAAGAAAAACCTACCCAAACGAATGAGGTATTACCAGTCTGTTATTGATATCAGCTTTTTATCTCCGGGTATGGACTATAAAGAACTGAAAAAATCCTTCATCATCTTTATCTGCAATTATGATGAGTACCGTCGCGGACGATGCATCTACACATTTGAAAATACATGCCGTGAAGAACCGGACCTTAAATTCGGCGATGAATCTTTCAAAATCCTGCTCAACACAAAGGGCGTCATAGGTGAGACCAGTGACGAACTGAAAGAGGTTTTAAAGTATCTGGATGATGGAACCATAACAGGAGACTATAGCAGAAAACTGGATGATGCTGTAAAAGCTGTCAAATCCAGTGAGGAGAGGAGGTTGGAATATATG
>JAUNEM010000257.1 GCA_030525515.1 Eubacteriales bacterium | reverse complement strand
CATTCAGGAACTGCACGAGCTTCTCAAGGGCGGGCCGCATGTACTCACCGGCTGAAGGATCAAGGGCATTGAGTTTTCTGACCGCCTCTGCGTCATGCGCCACAGTTCCGCAGAAGAACGGATAAACCGTCAACGTGAAAAGCGAAGTTACCTCGTTTTGGGAGAAGCCCATCATCGGGTTTTCATAACCTTTTTCACGAAACGCAGCACACACTGTCACCAGTTCCTGATAGGTTGTGGGAACGCTGAGTCCTTCTTTTTCAAAAAGGCTGTTGTTCACGAGCATACCGTAGGTGTTTGAGAAAACCGGAACCATCGGAAGTGTACCGTCGTCCGTGTTCAGAATAATATTGCTGCGGATGCAGTCCAGATCAAGACCCAAAGCGGGATCGGCCAAATCTTCGGCATGATCGATAGAAGCCTTATATTGCTCCCGTCCATACATCCAGGAGTAATTGACGTAGATATCAGGGGCATCGTTTCCGTTCAGGACGGTTCCGATCATGTTGTTATAGTCATCAACCTTTGTAAACACCAGTTCCACATTGGGATAATACTCGTTAAAACGGTCAAATTCAGCCTCCAGCGCTTCAAAGTTGTCGTAGCCGCCGACAACGCTGATATGGCCGCTCACAGAAGTGTCCAGAGCCGGCGTGAAGCCTTCCGCAGTCGTCGCTTCCTGCTTCTCAGAGCCGCATGCGGTCAGCCCCAGGAGCATCAGCAGCGCCAAGAAAATGCACATCGTCTTTTTCATAATTGTTTTCTCCCTTCCTTAATTCTTCGGATCTCCTTGATGACCAATTTGATATCAACGGGCTTTGCAATATGTCCATTCATTCCGGCGTTCAGGCATTCCGTTACGTTCTCAGAGAATGCGTCTGCTGTCATCGCAACAATTGGGATGGAGGCCGCCCAGTTGTTCTCCAATCTCCGGATTGCTCTTGTTGCGTCAAGCCCATTCATCTCAGGCATCTGTACGTCCATGAAAATCAGCTCATAGCTGCCCTCTGCAGCAGTGCGCATCATATCTACACAGACCCGTCCGTTTTCAGCGCGGTCGGTACTGATTCCAAACATGGCAAGCATGGCGGATATGATTTCCCAGTTGATGTCGTTATCCTCTGCCACCAGAATGTGCAGCCCCTGCAAATCGGAATAATCATCCTCCGGCTCCTGCGAGCTGGATTCTTTCCCGATCAGATCATTGATCTTATCATAAAGTGTGGAGCGGAAAAGCGGTTTGCTGACAAAACCGTTCGCGCCTGCCTCTCTTGCTTTATCCTCAATGTCCGACCAGTCATATGCGGAAATCAGCAAAATCGGAATCTTTGTATCCACCTCCGAGCGGATTCGCCTGACAGCTTCAATGCCATCCATTTCAGGCATTTTCCAATCAACAATGACTACTCCGTAATCCCGCCCGGACAGGTGCCTGTGTTCGATCATACCGAGTGCTTCCGCTCCGCTTTGTGCCGTCTCCACGGTGGCACCAAGAGACGCAAGGGTATCAGCAGCCGTCTGAAGCAGGATCTCGTTGTCGTCAACAATCAGAACATCAATGGGATCAAGCATCATATCATCACGCTGTCTGTCGGCCAAGGGGATATCCAGCACAACAGTAAAGGTTGTCCCTTTCCCCCGTTCGCTCTGACATTCAATGGTTCCGCCGAGCAGATCGACCATCTGCTTTGTAATGGCCAGGCCAAGGCCGGTTCCCTGAATACTGTTGACACGGCTGTCTGTCTGACGGGAGAAGGGCTGGTACATGGTCGCCATGAATTCCGGGCTCATACCGATGCCCGTATCTGCTACACGATAGCTCAGCCGTATGCAGCCGGGTATTGCGCTCTTCTCCTCCTGCATATCAACGCTGACTTGGCCGCCGGGTTCCGTGTATTTAATGGCGTTGGAGAGAATGTTGATATAAATCTGATTCAGCCGGAGCTGGTCGGTATACAGGTATTCCTTTTCCATCTGATTGATGTGGAAGTTGAATTGAATATTCTTTTCCTTGATCATCGGCTGTGAAATATTCACAAGGTTCTCAACCGTTTCCACTATGGAGAACGTCAGGGGACTTAATTTCAGTTTTCCGCTTTCCACTTTCGATATATCCAAAATATCGTTGATGAGTGTCAGCAGATGATTGCTGGCGAGACTGATTTTCCGAAGGCTCTCCCTCGTTGACTCCACATCCCCGAGATTCTTCTCGGCAATCGTCGTAAGGCCAATGATGGCATTCATCGGCGTGCGGATATCGTGAGACATGGTAGAGAGAAAATCCGTCTTTGCCTTATTTGCAGATTCCGCCTCCCGCGCTGCGGCCTGAAAACGCCTGTTCAGGTAAAGCATATAGTACAGGTCAAAGAGGAAAAGAATCAGAAGACCGGCAGAAACAACTCCGACCAGAAGCCAGTTTTCTGTATCCACATGAAGATCCTTCGCCGGCACAAGACCCAAAAGCGTCCAGCCGGAAGTGGCCGAGAGGGGAGTAAAGGCAAGTACACACTCCTGCCCGCGGGAGTTGAGCATTGGAACAGAGCCTGTCGATGAAGTGATCCTGTCGAACAATTTACTAGACGATTCCGGATCCGTTGGATTATATGATTTGTAGAACTCAAAAAAACTGGAGTTCTTAAAGCTGTATCCTTTCAGGATATAATCACCGTCGGCATCAATCATGGACAACTCGGCATTCTCCAGCTCTGTCTGCGGGAAAATCCATTTCTGTTCCAGCTCCGAGATAGGAATAACCCGCAGCAGAACAGCCGCCTCGGAAGATCCGCTTTCCGGCTCATACAGCATGATACGGTTGCAGAAAGCCAGTGATTGCTCACCGTTCATCGGATTGGTGTAAGCGCGGGTTATGTTGATTGACTTCCCGATTTCATTGATCCAATCCACGTCCTCCAGGAGCGCTATCTGCTTGTAGGAAACAGCATAGTCATCCTCAGTGCCCTGTTTCGGACGCGTGGAGAGGCCCGTGAGGGTATCGAGGGAGATCAGATGTGCCGAGGCGTTCGCAAGCACATGAGATGCGCGGATAAACTGGGCCGCCTCTTCCATCGTCATGTTCTCGCTGTTGATGTAACGTGCCCATACATCGCAGATCTGCTGCTCGCCTTCCAGATAATTCTCCGTCACGTTCTCCATGGTGACCATTGTGTCTTCAAAGTGATCTACCTGTCTCCGGTATGAATCAGTACTTTCAAATCTGGAGTAGAGAATAACGAAGATCAGCATGGCGGCAATGATGATCGCGTTGACAATAATAACGATAATCTTTTTCATGAATTGATCTTCCTGTCGCTTCTTATGTTTTATGAATTGAAATCGTACATTTCAGATTCAATATTTCCG
>JAUNEM010000256.1 GCA_030525515.1 Eubacteriales bacterium | reverse complement strand
GGGGGAGGTGTGGTTCTCAGGCTTCAGATTCCTGTCGGGCTGTGGGATGAATTATATTCCTCTTGGTTCGGGGGAGGTGGGGTTCTCAGGTTCCAGGTTCCTGCCGGGTCATAAAAAAAGGGGCTGCAGAATTCTGTTTGAATTCTGCAGCCCCTTCGCGATCAGCGCATCAGGCGGAATACACCGAATACCTTGCCAAGGATCAGGCATTCCCTGACTATGATGGGGTCCATCGTGTCATTTTCAGGCTGTAGGCGGATATGATCTTTTTCTTTGTAAAATGTCTTGACCGTGGCGGAGTCATCGATCAGAGCCACGACAATATCTCCGTTGGAGGCGGTGGAACAGGAATTGACAAAAATAATGTCACCGTCGAAAATGCCGGCGTTGATCATAGATTCACCACGGACTCTGAGAGCAAAGGATTCGCCGGAGGGAACGATCTCGGAAGGAACAGGAAAATAGTTGAGAATGTTTTCCTGGGCCAGGATTGGCTGGCCGGCGGCGATATCACCGACTACCGGAAGGGAAGTCATCTCGGTCCGTACAATCTGAAAGCTGTCATCGCAGATCTCGATCGCGCGGGGCTTTGTCGGATCTCTGCGGATAAAGCCGTTTTTCTCCATCGTGGACAGATGAGCGTGGACAGAAGAAGTGGATCGAAGACCAACCCGCTCACAGATTTCACGCACCGTAGGCGGATACCCCTTTTTCAGTATTTCGTCCTTGATATATTCCAGTATTTCCTGCTGTTTGGCTGTGAGGCGTCTGCCGCCGCTGTGATCAGTCGTTTTCATTTTCATTCTCCTGTATTCAAAGATTGTCCTGCCTGTGGACTGACAGGGGTTTTAGTACATTCGCTTCTCCCGAAAGAACTGTTCGATACAATCATGATACACCTGTCAGACATAAAATGCAAACGTATATTCCGAAAATATGTTCAGAAAATGCGTTCGAATTTTCTTGACGAACGAGCATATGTTCGATATAATAAAGACGATTCAAACATGCGTTTGCACATGTTATATGAATCAATAAGAATTTTTTCGAACACTATTATCTACTAATATTTTCAAACAGGTGGGGATCATGAACGGACTTGTTGTCATGGATTGCGTGCAGACAGCATATCACGGCGGATACAGTGGATACGGGGCCAGCGGACGCCTGATTACGATCAGGGGAAGGAAAAGTTCCGGCAGGAATCTCAGGAGCGTCACCGGGAATCACACTTCTTTCAACAATAGTATTTCCAGGAATGAAATAGCCGGCAGACAGGCTGCTGTCAGGATGAATACAGCTGCTGAGTCAGAGAAGTATGTATCTAAGACATATGCTTCAGAGAAATCTGTTTCAAAGAAATCTGTCTCGAAATCTGTCTTTTCAGGAAAGCATGTCAAAGCCGGTCTGACCACAAAGGACGCATCCGGAAAGACCGCCGCAACTGTCCGCGGCAGACAGTCTTCAGGAATAAAGAGATCCTTTTTCCGGGCATTGCTCCTCGTTTTTATCCTTACCGGAACCCTGGCAGGTTTCCAGATGATGACAGGTGCCTCCAGCAGGCCCCAACAGCAGGCATGGAAATACCACACGACCGTCACAATACCTTACGGAGAGGGTCTGGAGGATATCGTCGATCAATACTGCAGCAGCACCTACTATAAATCCAGAGAAGACTATGTGAGAGAAGTCTGCTGCATCAACAGCCTGCCTTATCACAGAGGGGAGATTCCCGATCTTCCTTCCGGAACCAGTCTGGTCATTCCTTACTATTCCACTGAATACAAATGAACGGAAACTAGTAAAAATAAAGGCAGTCCGTTCTCAAGATCAGAGGGCGGACTGCCTGAATATTTTACATACAGATCAGATCGTTCAGTGATGAGTGTGTGCGTTTACCTTTCCAGGCTCATATTTTGAGTACCTGATGACCTGTCCGTGATAGAGTCCGAAATTACCGGAGAACAGGTAGGTAAAGGAAACTGCCAACAGGAAGAAGGGCATTGCGTCAAATCCGAACATCTCAAAGCAGATCAGCAGGGATGCAACAGGGCAGTTTGTGACGCCGCAGAAGAGAGCGCACATGCCGAGAGCAGCGCACAGAGAAGGGGAGAAACCGATCAGAGCGCCGAATTTTACGCCCAAAGTGGCGCCGATAAACAGGGACGGGACAATCTCGCCCCCCTTGTAGCCGCTTCCCAGTGTCACAGCTGTGAAGATCATTTTGAGAAGGAAGGCCAGCGCGAAGATTTCAGAGGGCCTGTTTTCAAAGCACATTTCGATAATATTGGCGCCCGCGCCGTTGTAGGTCTGGCTTCCGACAGCGAGGGTCATCAAAACAACGATCACACCGCCTGCAGCGGCGCGGATATAGTCGTTTTTCAGGAACCGGAAGGCCTTCCCCACCTTGTCCATCATCGCGCAGAAGAGAATCGCCGCAAATGCGCACAGGACAGACAGAAGTACTGTGAGCAGGGCAGAGGGCAGAGTCAGGGGCATAACATCCCCGAGAGGATAGGCCTCACCCCTGAGTCCGAATGCCTGTGAGATATAGAAGGCAACCAGGGAGGAAAGAACACACGGCACCAGGGAGGAATAATACATGATTCCAACTGTGCTGATTTCAATGGGCAGAATGGCTGCCGCGAGCGGAGTGCCGAAAAGAGCGGAGAAGGCCGCGCTCATTCCGCACATAATTACACGCTTTGTGTCGGTGTTTTTGAAGTGAAGCATACGTCCAAGACCGTTGCCTATGCTTCCTCCGATCTGAAGGGCTGCTCCTTCACGGCCTGCGGATCCGCCAAACATATGGGTGAGTACAGTTCCCAGGAAGATCAGTGGGGCCATCCGGATCGGAACCTGTTCTCCTTCCCGGATCGCCTCCAGGATGGTATTGGTGCCTCCGTCTTTGGCAAAGCCAAGTCTGCGGTAGGCATAGACAATGATGATACCTGCGACGGGGAGCGCATACAGAAGAGGCGGAAATGCGGCTCTGATCTGTGTGCCTGCCTTGATCGCAATGGCAAATATGCTGGCAATTGTCCCCACTACAGCTCCGCACAGGATTCCGAAAAAGATCCATTTGGCAGAAGTACGCAGAGAGGCGTAAACAGTTGTGAAATACTGACTGATTCCCTGCCGGATCTGAGCAAAGAAATTAGTGATCCGGAAGCGGATTCCGTGGGGAGCATCCGGCTTTGAGTTATTTGCGGCAGATGTCTTTCTTTTTCCTTTTATCAGTGAAGCGCTCTTTTTGGACACTTCTTTCCTGCGTTTCTCTGATGCTGACCTTTTCTTGCTGGAGGATGCCTTTTTCGATGCTTCCGAATCTGAAAGATTTTCTGTCTCAGACAGATTTTCAG
>JAUNEM010000255.1:2565-3388 GCA_030525515.1 Eubacteriales bacterium | reverse complement strand
GAAGTGAATAATTGCTGACTGTATTTGACAGAGATGCTGATAATTGTTTATAATATTTTGCTACTGTTACTACAGATGATTCATGGGGATAACGGGAAATGTGCAGGTTTGACCGGCACAGACCCGTCTTGATCCAGCTGCCTCTCTATCTCAAATCATTCTCCGGATAGAAAAATAAGCGCAGCCTGTTGCAATCTCAGGGAGGAAATCATGGAAGAAAAGAAAAATATCCTGACATATGAAGGTCTCAAAAAATACGAGGACGAACTGCACGAACTGAAGGTGGTCAAGCGCAAAGAAGTCGCCCAGAAAATAAAAGAAGCACGCGAGCAGGGCGACCTGTCCGAGAACGCTGAGTACGATGCTGCGAAAGATGAGCAGCGCGATATCGAAACCAGAATCGAAGAGCTGGAGAAAATCCTCAAAAACGTGGAAGTCGTCGCTGAAGAGGACGTCACATCTGACAGGATCAACATCGGATGTACAGTGCGGATCAAAGACCTCGAAGAGGGCGATATAGAGGAGTACAGCATAGTCGGCTCCACTGAGGCAAACAGCCTGGAAGGCAAGATTTCCAACGAGTCCCCTGTCGGGAAATCCCTGATCGGTGCATCTGTCGGCGATACCGTATCAGTGATCACCCCCGCCGGTGAGTTCAAATATGAAGTCCTGGAGATCCGCAAGACAAATCAGGGCTGATTACACCATAACCCCGCTTAAAAAAACAACGGCAGACAGGCCGTAAATCATAATCAAAAGGAGCAACACTCAATGGGAGAAAAAAATCTGCAAGGAAAGCAGCAGAACAATCAGCAGAAGAATC
>JAUNEM010000255.1:0-2555 GCA_030525515.1 Eubacteriales bacterium | reverse complement strand
GGACGTCTCTCAGCTTCAGAAGGTCCGCCGCGAGAAGCTGGCGGAACTGCAGGCTGCAGGCAAGGACCCCTTTGTGATCGTTAAATATGACCAGACTCACCACAGCGCACAGATCCGCGACAGCTTCGAGGAACTGGAAGGAAAAGATGTTTCCATCGCCGGCAGAATGATGTTCAAGCGCGTTATGGGCAAGGCCTCCTTCTGCAATATCCAGGACAGAGACGGCCGCATCCAGGTCTATGTTGCGCGCGATGAGATCGGCGAAGAGGACTATAAGGGATTCAAGAAAATGGATATCGGCGACATTATCGGCGTCAAGGGTTTTGTCTTCAAGACCAAGACCGGCGAGATCTCCGTCCACGCCAAAGAGCTGACCCTCCTGTCCAAGTCCCTGACTCCCCTACCCGAGAAGTTCCACGGCCTTCAGGATACTGACATGCGCTATCGCCAGCGTTACGTCGACCTGATCATGAGCGACACTTCCCGCGACGTCTTCATCAAGCGTTCGAAGATCATCGCCGGCATCCGCCGCTTCCTGGCGGAGCGCGACTTCATGGAGGTTGAGACCCCCATGCTGGTCTCCAACGCGGGCGGCGCTGCAGCCCGTCCCTTCGAGACCCACTTCAACGCTCTCGACGAGGACTTCAAGCTCCGCATTTCCCTGGAGCTCTACCTCAAGCGCCTGATCATCGGCGGCCTCGAGCGCGTCTATGAGATCGGCCGTGTCTTCCGCAACGAGGGCCTTGACACCCGCCACAACCCCGAGTTCACCCTCATGGAGCTCTACCAGGCCTACACCGACTACCACGGCATGATGGACCTGACCGAGGACATGTACCGCTTCCTGGCGCAGGAAGTCTGCGGCTCCACCACCATCACCTACAACGGCACCGAGATCGACCTCGGCAAGCCCTTCCGCCGCCTGACCATGGTCGACGCCATCAAGGAAGAGACCGGCATCGACTTCGACAAGGTCGCGACCGATGAAGAGGCAAAGAAACTGGCCGGCGAGCGCCACATCGAGTATGAGGACCGCCACAAGAAGGGCGATATCGTCAACCTTTTCTTTGACGAGTTCTGCGAAGACAAGATGATCCAGCCCACCTTTATCATGGACCATCCCATCGAGATCAGCCCGCTGACAAAGAAAAAGCCCGGAGACCCCACCAAGGTCGAGCGCTTCGAGCTCTATATCAACGGCTGGGAGATGTGCAACGCCTACTCCGAGCTCAACGATCCCATCGACCAGCGCGAGCGCTTCGCCGCCCAGGACGCTCTCTCCGAGCAGGGCGATGAAGAAGCCCAGCACACCGACGAGGACTTCCTCTACGCCATGGAGATCGGCATGCCTCCCACCGGCGGCATCGGCTACGGCATCGACCGTCTCACCATGCTCCTGACCGACAGCGCGGCCATCCGCGACGTCCTGCTCTTCCCGACAATGAAGACCATCAAGGATTGACCGCATAGCTACGCGGATTTTACTGTTTATTTATTCTTCAAGTGCAACACAAGTGCAACAATTGGAACGAGTTTGTTGCACCTTCAAAAGCTATAATTGCGAAATTAGGACATTCCTGAAGAGAAATCTTAGGGATGTCCTTTTTTTATTGATACGGTCAGGAACCATCAATCAGGCACCAAGGAGGTGAAAAATGAACAGTAGAACAGCGTCAAGTGCAGCAGGACACATGAAACAGCACATGGGAATGACCTGTCAGAAAGGAGGCCGTCATGATTAAGCTTCGCTGGATGGGAACACCAGACGAACTGATCTGGTTCCGCAGGCATCTGGAGGAGGATCAGAATCTCCGCCTCGAGAACGTCTCCCGCATTCTCCCGATCCGGACATCGAACCGGCACTTCAGGATGATGGGGGAGGTCTGCATTGCAGATCCTTCAGCCGGCACCGGCGGCAACGAACAGGAAATCAAAGGGAAAGAATAAAGGACAGGTGAAAAACATGTGCAGAATCATCTCAATCGTAAATATGAAAGGCGGGGTGGGTAAGTCCACCACAGCCGTAAATCTCGGCATCGGGCTCGCAAAGCAGGGAAAGAAAGTACTGCTCCTGGACTGTGACAGCCAGGGAAGCCTGACGGCAAGCCTCGGATTCAGGAAGCCGTCCCTGCTTGAGCCCTCGATCGCCACAGTCATGGCATCTATTATCGAGGAGGATGAGATCCAGGATCCCATCCTCCACCACCGGGAAGGCGTGGATCTGGTTCCGGCCAATGAAACGCTCAAAGGTGTGGAACTTGCCCTCGTCAATGTCATGAGCAGGGAGCTTATTTTGAAGGAGTACGTATCCGGGCTGCGTCCGGACTATGATTACATCCTTCTGGACTGTGCCCCGTCCCTGGGGCTGATGACAATCAATGCCCTTGCCTGTGCGGACAGCGTGCTCATTCCCGTCCAGGCGGCCAAGCTTGCCCTGGATGGGCTCCAGGAGCTGATCCGGACGATCAGAAAGATCCGCAGGCAGATCAATCCGGACCTGACCATTGAAGGAGTCCTCATAACCATGGTCAACCCACGGACAAAGTACGCGCGTG
>JAUNEM010000065.1 GCA_030525515.1 Eubacteriales bacterium | reverse complement strand
TCTGAACGTTTGCATGCCAGACTTTATTCGATCTTCTATGTGAATGGCTGACCTGATTTCCAAAGAAAGCGCCTCTGCCGCAGATATCGCACTTGGCCATCTTAACACCTCCTAACCCTTTTAAATTCAGGTAATTATTCAACACCCCATCGCTCAGGGATACCGCCCGGAAAGTTGAGAGAGAGAGAACCGGGTCCGATCCGGAACGTGGGCATCAGTCATGGACGCTCATTCGCAATCGTGCCGAATAGTTACAAGTTCGGAAAAACAACATTAGTATATTATCAGAAAGATACGGCAATTGCAAGCAAAAATATTAATAATATTCTGCGCAAAAACGCTTCGAATGTGGAAGACGTGCATAGTACGGACATAGTACCGACAAAAGTTCAAAAGGTTTTGAATTGCTGGTTTCCTTTTTCTCTTCAGTCGAGTATAATTAATTAGTCGATTTATGCGCAGAGCAGCAGTGCGCTGCATGACAGCGAAGAGAACCTATGTGATTTTAACAGAATTGTTGCCGAAGTCAACTGTTCATCATTTTTACGGAGTGCTGTTCAGTAAGAGGACGGCACCCGGGTTCCGCGTCCCTTTCGTGAGGGCGCGGAAAGAGGCACTGATCCTGTTGAATACTCTGTGATATTCGAAATTAAACCGCGTCAGCGGTATTGAAAGGAGTGCAGCCAGTCTATGAAGTCTTCATACATGAATACGCACATGGGCAACATTTCAATTGACAATGAAGTCATCGCCCAGTATGCCGGAAGTGTTGCCAATGAGTGCTTCGGGATCGTCGGAATGGCCGGCGTGAACATGAAGGAAGGGATCGTCAAGCTACTCAAGAAAGATACGATGACCAAGGGTATTGACGTCACACTCACTTCGAATAACCGACTTGTCATCGATTTTCACCTGATTGTTTCCTATGGTGTCAATATTATGACTGTTGCGGACAACCTGATCGAAAGCGTGCGTTACAAGGTCGAGGAATTTACCGGTCTTGAGATCGAAAAGATCAACATTTACGTCGAGGGTGTCAGGCTCATCGATTGACAGGTTTAATATAGGTGCGGAATCGTACAGGCGGCATGCCTGCATGCCGGCGGCAGTATTTCCGCATAATATTGGAATTGGAAGGAGTGTGCGGTTAGCATGAATGAAATAATGCAGACGGAAAATGTACAGTCCATCGGCGCGGCGCGTCTTGCTGATCTATTCCTTGCGGGCGCAGTCAATCTCGAGGCTGGTAAAGAATGGATCAATGAACTGAATGTTTTTCCTGTCCCGGATGGTGATACAGGTACGAATATGACACTGACGATCAAGTCAGCGGTTGCGGAAGTTGAGAATCTTGACGATACTTCCAGATCCATGAGAGACGTCCTCAAGGCGATCTCCTCCGGATCACTTCGCGGAGCGAGAGGAAATTCAGGTGTTATCCTGTCCCAGCTGCTGCGCGGATTCGGCAAGGTTGCCCGCGACAACGACGAGATCAATGTCGAGATCACTGCCAGGGCTTTTGAGAGAGCGGTTGAGACTGCCTACAAAGCAGTTATGAAGCCTAAGGAAGGCACGATCCTCACTGTCGCAAAGGGCGTGGCCGACAAGGCAAAAGAACTCTCTGCCAATGGCGTGACCGATTTTGCCGTCTTTATTCCCGAGGTGATCGCCTACGGTGAGGAAGTTCTGGCCAAAACGCCCGATATGCTGCCTGTCCTCAAGCAGGCAGGTGTCGTGGACAGCGGCGGTCAGGGACTAATTGAGTTCCTCAAGGGCTGCTACAATGGTTTCCTCGGAAAGGAAATCGTACCTGCGGCGGCGGAGCAGGCCGGGGCAGAGGGAGAGGTTTCCCAGCCGGAAGTTCCGGCGGAGCCTGAGATTAAATATGTCTACAGGACTGCTTTCACCATCGTGACCGACAAGGATTTCAACAAAGCGTCAGGAAAGAGCCTGCGCAAATATCTGGAGTCTCTCGGCGAGGATGTCATATGCGATCAGACAGACAATACCGTGGAGGTTAAACTCAATACCAACGATCCCGGACTGGCGATTCAGAAGGGTATTCTGTACGGCGACCTGACAGGCCTTGTGGTCGAGAACCGCAAACTGGAGAAGGAGGGTTCTGCTCAGGCAGCGGCCGCGGCTGAGTCCGTCCCTGCAGAAGCCCCTGCGGAGGAATCCTCAGAGGAAGCTGAACAGGAGATGCCTCACAAGGATATCGGCTTTATTACAGTCTCGGTCGGCGATGGAATCGAGGAGATCTTCCGCGGACTCGGAGTGGACTATGTGATCGCGGGCGGCCAGACCATGAATCCCAGCACGGATGATATTCTCAATGCTGTGAATAAAGTCAATGCCGATACGATCTATATTCTTCCCAACAATAAGAATATCGTCATGGCTGCCAGACAGGCGGCAGAGCTGACAGAAGACAAAAAGGTCATTGTCATCCCTACAACTACCATTCCCCAGGGTATTACCGCGGTCATCAACTTTACCAATGATCTTGACCCTGACGCAAACCGCGAGAATATGCTCTCCGGCATTGAGCTGGTCAAGAGTGCGGAGGTGACCTACTCGATCCGCGATACGGTCCTGGATGATGTGGAGATCCACAAAGATGACATTATGGGCATAGGAGACTCCGGTATTCTGGCTGTGGGCAGCGACAGAGACCAGACAGCTCTTGACTGCCTTGCAAAGATGGTCGATGAGGACACTGAGATCATCAGCATCTATTACGGACAGGATGTGACCGAAGAGGATGCGGAGAACTTCAAAGCCAAAGTAGTTGAAAAATTCGACTCCTGCGATGTCGAGCTGCAGTACGGCGGTCAGCCCATCTATTTCTACATTCTCTCCGCGGAATAACCTGCTGATCCGGATTAAAATATAACCTGCTGATCCGGATTAAAATAATAGTAATGAACTGTGATACCGGCTCTGATGGGCCGGTATCATTTTCGTCCTGAGCGGGAAGGACAGGAAAAGGACGTCTGAAAAAATGAGAATCGATACACCGGTACAAAAACTGAAAGGAGTGGGGCCTAAAGTCTCGGAACAGCTGGCGGTCAGAGGGATCTTTACCATTGCCGACCTGCTTCGATTTTACCCTTCCGGCTATGACTACTTTGAGGATCCCGCATCGATTGCGGAGTCAGCTGTCGGAGCTCCCTGCACCCTGTGCCTGACCATTGTCGGCTCCGGGACCACATTTCGCAGGGGAGCGAGGTCGATCTCTCATTTTGAGGCGTCAGACGGAACGGGAAAAGTACGTCTGACTTATTTTAACATGCCTTATCTGCGCCAGACCCTGCAGCCGGGCGCTTCTTTTATATTCAGGGGCATGCTCAGGCAGACCGGGAACGGGAACAAATATATGGATCAGCCATGGTTTATGGACAAAAGCGGTTACAGCAGGGTCAGGGGGACTCTGCAGCCCAGGTATCCGCTTGTCAGGGGGGTCGGTCCCGCCCGAATGCGAGGCTTCCTGGCTAATGCCCTGGAGGCGGCGGCAGGCATGAGGGATATTCTTCCCGCTGAGCAGAGGGAAAAATATGGTCTGATCGGCAAGTATGAAGCCCTATCCCTCATCCATTTTCCCACGGACAGAGAGTCCCTGCTGAATGCCAGGCGCAGATTGATTTTTGATGAGTTTTTTGCCTTTATTATAGGGATCCGCCGTCAGAAAAATGAGGACGGGGAGAGGATCAACCGACATCCCATGAAAACAGACGGGACCTGGTGCCAAAGGCTGTTGAAGAGTCTCCCTTTTGAGCTGACGGACGAGCAGGCCGGGGCCTGGGAGGAAATCAAGTCCGATCTGTCAGGTAAGACTCTCATGAATCGTCTTTTACAGGGAGATGTCGGATCCGGAAAGACGATCCTGGCTTTTCTTGCCCTGATCTTATGCGCGGAGAACGGGCGGCAGGGGGCTCTGATGGCTCCGACCGAAGTGCTGGCGCGCCAGCATATGGAGGGTCTGACCGCTTATCTGAAAGAGAGCGGCCTTGCCCTGAAGCCGGTTCTTCTGACAGGAGCTGTCAAGGGGCGGGCCCGCAAAGAGGCCCTCAGCCGTATTGCCGACGGAACCGCCGACATCGTGATCGGGACCCACGCCCTGTTTCAGGAGGCAGTGGATTATCACTGCCTGGGTCTTGTCGTCACGGATGAACAGCATCGCTTCGGTGTCCGTCAGCGGACCGGGCTCATCGATAAGGGGGAAGACGTTCCCGTCCTTGTCATGAGCGCCACACCCATTCCCAGGACCCTGGCTATTATCCTCTATGGTGAACTTCAGGTCTCGTCCCTCAGAAAACTGCCTCCGGGAAGGATGCCGATCAAGAGCCTGGCCCTTCATGAGAGCCAGCGCGGCAGGGCATACCGTTTTATTCTCTCGGAAATAAAAAAAGGAAGACAGTGCTACGTGATCTGTCCCGCTGTCGAAGAGGGAGAGGGGCAGGAGATGGAAAACGTCGCGGAATACAGCGCCAAACTGCGTGCGGTACTCCCAGATACCATCCGCATAGATTCCCTGACAGGACGGATGAAACCCGATGAAAAGACAGCGGTCATGGATGCATTTGCCTCCGGATCCACAGACATCCTGGTCTCCACAACAGTCATCGAGGTGGGGATCAACGTCCCCAATGCCACTGTGATCCTTGTCGAGAACGCCGAACGCTTCGGCCTCTCCCAGCTGCACCAGCTGCGGGGCAGAGTGGGTAGAGGAAAAGAACAGTCCTTCTGTATTTTTCTTTATACCGGTAAGGAAAAACCGGACCGTCTGGAAATCCTGGAGCAGAACACAAACGGATTTGATATAGCGGAAAAGGACCTGAAAGCCCGCGGACCGGGAGACCTGTTCGGGGTGCGGCAGAGCGGCCTGCCCCAGTTCGGTCTCGCCGATCTCTATGAGGACTCCGACCTACTCAGACAGGCTTCCGAATGCTCTGACCGCATGCTCAGGGAAGACCCGGATTTCAGCTGTCCCGAGGAGAGAAGAGTAGATTATTCGACTATATGATCAGAAAAAACGGGGAGTGCCCGCGGTCTGAAGCAAGCGGGCTGCTGACGCAAAATGCCATGCCCTTCCGGCAGCTTCCGGGAGCCTTCCGGGACATTTGCGGACAATTGACGGCCAATAGTTGACTTTCGAATAATCTGACTATATTATGGTGGTATTCGTTTCGCGATTTGCGTGAAGCTCATTTAGTAAGTATACGGAGGTGTAATCATGCCGAGAGTAGCGGTCATGACTGACAGCAATAGTGGAATTACCCAGGACATGGCAAAAGATATGGGCATCAATGTCGTTCCCATGCCCTTTACTATTGATGGAACTACATATTACGAGGATGTCAATCTCACCCGTGAAGAGTTTTTCCAGATGATGGCGGACGGAAAAGATATACAGACCAGCCAGCCTTCTCCCGGCGACCTTATGAGTCTGTGGGATAAATCCCTGGAAAAATATGATCAGATCATCTACATCCCCATGAGCAGCGGTCTCTCAAGTTCCTGCCAGAATGCCAGGATGATCGCCAATGACTACAACGGAAAAGTGGTAGTTGTCAACAATCAGCGTATCTCTGTCACCCAGAAGCGCTCGGTACAGGACGCGATCGAGCTGGCGAAAAACGGATATGACGCTGTGAGGATCCGCGACATTCTGGTGAGAGATAAGTTTGAGGCGAGCATCTATATCATGCTCGACACACTCAAATATCTGAAGAAAGGCGGACGTATTACACCTGCTGCCGCTGCAGTCGGAACTCTGATGCGGATCAAGCCTGTTCTCCAGATCAAGGGAGAGAGACTGGATGCCTTTTCAAAGGCGCGCACTCTTGCCCAGGGCAAATCCACGATGATCAACGCGATCCATCATGACATTGATAATCTTTTCGGCGGGATCGATGCCGAAAATGTGTATATGTATGCTGTACACGCTCAGGTCCCCGAGCCTTTTGCCGTCTTTAAAAAGGAAGTGGCGGACGCTTTCCCCAAATATAAAGTTGAAGAGGATCGTCTCTCCCTGAGCATCTGCTGCCACATAGGTCCCGGTGCTCTGGCCATGGGCTGTGTTAAAAAATGCCCTGAACTCAACTGATAAGGATTCACTGGGCGGATGCTGTCTGAGGGCAGGCATCCGCTCATCGTCGATAGACATAAAAGAATAAAAGGCCGCTGCACGCGGCCTCAGGATTTGATATAGGATTACAGAATGACAAATCATAATGAACAATACGGGGCCGACAGCATCAGGGTGCTGGAAGGCCTTGAAGCTGTGCGCACAAGACCGGGAATGTATATCGGAAGCGTATCCACCCGCGGTCTCAACCACCTGATCTATGAGATTGTGGACAACTCGGTCGATGAACATCTGGCAGGATACTGCGATACCATCTCGGTCACTCTGGAAGCGGACGGCTCCTGTACAGTCTGCGACAACGGCCGGGGAATCCCGATCGACATGCATGAAAAAGGAGTCAGCGCGGAGCGCGTTGTCTTCACAACATTGCACGCGGGCGGAAAATTCGACAATAACGCCTATAAGACCAGCGGCGGCCTTCACGGCGTCGGCTCCAGCGTTGTCAATGCCCTCTCCGAGAGTATGACTGTCACGATTTCCAGGGACGGTTATGTGTATCAGGACCGGTATTCCCGGGGGGAGCCTCAGCTGGAACTGGAGAATGGCCTGCTGCCGGTGATCGGCCGTTCGAAACAGAGCGGTACGACCATCCGTTTTCTGCCTGACCCGGAGATTTTCGAGAAGACCCGCTTCAAGGAGGACGATGTCAAGAGCCGCCTCCATGAGACTGCCTATCTGAATCCGGGTCTTACTATTATTTATAAAGATCTGCGCGGCGAGACGCCTGAAGAGGTGACTTATCACGAACCGGACGGAATCTCCGGTTTTATCCGGGCGCTGAACCGCAAAAAAGAGACCGTCACAGACGTGATCAGCTTCAGTGGACAATACGAAGGGATCGCGGTCGAGGTCGCTTTTCAGTACGTAAATGAGTTCCACGAGAATGTCCTGGGCTTCTGCAACAATATCTATAATGCGGAGGGAGGCACTCATCTGACGGGATTCAAGACCGTTTTTACAACCGTGATCAATACCTATGCCCGCAGTCTGGGTTCTCTCAAGGACAAGGACGCCAATTTCACGGGGGCGGACATCCGCAACGGTATGACCGCTGTCGTTTCCATTAAACATCCCAGCCCGCGCTTCGAGGGTCAGACAAAGACCAAGCTCGACAACCAGGATGCCTCCAAGGCCGTGGCCCAGGTGGCCGGTGATGAAATTGTACGTTATTTTGACAGAAATCTGGACACCCTCAAGTCCGTGATCGGCTGTGCCGAGAAGGCTGCCAAGATCCGCAAGGCAGAGGAAAAGGCAAAAACCAACATGCTGACCAGGCAGAAGTTTTCCTTTGACTCCAACGGCAAGCTGGCCAACTGCACCAGCCGGGATCCCAAAAAGTGTGAGATCTTCATCGTCGAGGGAGATTCTGCCGGCGGCAGCGCCAAGATGGCCAGGGACCGCATGTTCCAGGCCATTCTCCCGATCCGTGGCAAGATCCTGAACGTGGAGAAGGCCAGCATCGACAAAATTCTGGCCAACGCTGAGATCAAGACTATGATCAATGCCTTCGGCTGCGGCTTTTCTGAAGGCTACGGCAATGACTTTGATATCACGAAGCTGCGCTATGACAAAATTGTCATCATGGCGGATGCGGACGTGGACGGAGCGCATATTTCCACCCTGCTGCTGACTCTTTTTTACAGATTCATGCCGGAACTCATCTATGAGGGCCACGTGTATATTGCCATGCCCCCGCTGTACAAAGTCGTTCCCAAAAGGGGTGAGGGCGAGTATCTCTATGACGATTACGCGCTCGCCCGCTATCGAAAGACCCACAAGGGCGATTTCACCCTGCAGCGCTACAAAGGACTTGGAGAGATGGATGCGGACCAGCTGTGGGAGACCACTCTGGATCCCGCGCGACGCCGTATGAAACAGGTGAGGATCGAGGACGTGATCGCGGCCTCCGATATGACAGAGCTTCTGATGGGCTCCGATGTGCCTCCCCGCAGGAATTTTATTTATGAACATGCGGCAGACGCGGAGCTGGACGTTTGACCGGAACTTTTATCCGTGTCCGGGCTCTTAGTCAGGCTGTAAGAAGCTATAAGAATATAAGAATATGAAGGAGTCTTGAACGGCCGGTCCGCAGACCGCCCTTTCACAATAAATGGCGTAAAGAATGAGTAAAAAAAAGAACAATTCGCCGGAGGATGGAATCTTCGACAGCCCCGCCAGGGGTGATTTTTCCGGTGGAGACCAGATCATCAGCACGGAGTATTCGGAGCTGATGCAGAAAGCATATATTGACTATGCGATGAGCGTCATCGTATCCAGAGCCCTGCCGGATGTCAGGGACGGACTCAAACCCGTCCAGAGGCGTACCCTCTATGATATGTATGAACTGGGGATCCGTTCGGACCGGCCCTATAGGAAAAGCGCCCGTATCGTCGGCGACACGATGGGCAAATACCATCCCCACGGCGACAGTTCCATCTACGACTCCCTGGTCGTCATGGCCCAGGAGTTCAAAAAGGGCCTGCCCCTTGTCGACGGCCACGGCAATTTCGGAAATATAGAAGGCGACGGCGCAGCTGCCATGCGCTACACCGAGGCCAGGCTGCAGAAAATCACCGAGGAGGCCTTTCTGGCCGATCTGGACAAGGATGTCGCCGACTTCGGACCCAACTTTGACGAGACGGAGAAGGAACCCCTGGTCCTGCCGGTGCGTATCCCCAATTTCCTGATCAACGGATCCGAAGGAATTGCGGTCGGTATGGCAACCAGTACTCCGCCCCACAATCTGGCGGAGGTCATTGATGCCGAGCTGGCCCTGCTGGACGATCCCGATATAAGCACAGAGAAACTGATGAGGCTGATCCCCGGTCCGGATTTCCCGACCGGCGGCATCATCATCAACAAGGACGACCTTCCCCAGATCTATGAGACAGGTCAGGGCAAGATCAGGATCCGCGGCAAAGTCGAGACCGAAAAGGGACGCAGCGGTCATATCAATCTTGTGATCACCGAGATCCCCTACACAATGGTCGGAGCCGGGATCGGCAAGTTCCTCTCGGATGTCGCCGCTCTGGCGGAGAATAAGGTGACCAACGACGTCATTGACATCACCAACCAGTCCTCCAAGGAGGGCATCCGGATCGTCATAGAACTTCGCAAGGACACGGACGTAGAGAACTTCAAAAATCTTTTGTACAAAAAGACACGCCTGGAGGACACTTTCGGCGTCAATATGCTGGGAATCCTTGACGGCAGGCCTGAGACCCTGGGCCTTCGCGGAATTCTGGAGGCCAGCGCGGACTTCCAGTACGAGATCGCCGGGCGCAAATACAGAACTCTCCTTGAAAAGGAGCAGAAAAAGAGGGAGATTCAGGAGGGCCTGATTCAGGCCTGTAACGTGATCGACCTGATCATCGAGATCCTCAGGGGTTCACGGGACAGGGCCATGGCCAAAAGATGCCTGGTCTCCGGGGACACCACGGGAATCCGCTTCCGTTCTGACTTTTCCCGGGAGATGGCTGCCCAGCTCAATTTTACCGAAGTCCAGGCAGACGCCATTCTGGATATGCGCCTTTACCGCCTGATCGGTCTGGAGATCGAGGCTCTTATGAAGGAGCACGAGGAGACAGTCGCCAATATATACCGCTATGAGGATATCCTGGAAAACAGGAATGCCATGACCAAGGTCATCCGGGCGGAACTTCTTTCTATTAAGAAAAAGTACGGGATTCCCCGAAGGACCCAGATCATCCAGGGCAGGGAGGCAGTCTTCCTGGCTCCGGATCTCAACGCGGACCGGGAGCTGGTCTTTGTGATGGACCGCTTCGGCTACGCCAAGACCATGGAACCCTCCCTTTTCTCCAGAAACGAGGCCGCAGTGAGGGAGACCGCCCGTTTCTGCTTCCCCTGCAGGAGCAACGGCAAAATATGCCTGTTTACAAAAGAGGGTCGACTGTATACACTTAGAACAGCAGATCTTCCCGCAGGAAAAATGCGGGACAAGGGAGTTCCCGTCGATAATGTCAGTAATTTTGACACCACAAAAGAGGAAATCCTGTTTGCCGCTTCCCAGGAGGCGCTGCGTCTTGAGAAGCTTGTTTTTGTCACCGAAAGCGGAATGGTCAAATCTGTGCCGGGCACTGAATTTGACGTCAGCAAAAAGACCGTAAATGCCACGAAACTTGCGGAGGGCGATCAGCTGCTCTTTGTCTCCGAACTGAAAGACGCCTTGTTTATTGTCCTGCAGAGTGCAGGCGGATTCTTCCTGAGATATTCTGTCGAGGAGATCCCCGAACAGAAAAAGACCGCGCAAGGTCTCAGGGGTATCAAACTCGCCGCGGGAGACTCTGTCGAGAATGTGTGGCTCCTGTCTCAGGGCGAGAAGCCGGTGATCGAGACCCATGGAAAAGAGATCGATATTTCAAAACTGAAGCTGTCCAGGAGAGACGGAAAGGGCGTCAGGCGCTTCTGATGTAAAGCGGAACGGGACAGCATCACACTGTGATCTGATATCGGGAGGGAATGGAAAGAATATGAGAGTAATTGCGGGAAGCGCGCGCAGGCTTCTGCTCGTGACGCCGGACGGCATGGATACAAGACCCACACAGGATAAGATCAAGGAGACATTGTTCAACATCCTGCAGATGGATGTCCCCGGATCTGTTTTTCTCGATATCTGTGCCGGGAGCGGCGGGATCGGGATCGAGGCACTCAGCCGCGGAGCAAAGCGCGCCTACTTTATTGAAAACGGAAGAGCAGCGGTGTCCTGTATTTTGAAGAATCTTCATAAGACAGGATTTGAAGAACAGGCAGTGCTTCTCAGGCTGGACGCGGTCACCGCGCTGCGCCATGTCAGGGAGAAGGAAGTGGATCTTGTTTATCTGGATCCGCCATATAAATCAGATCTGGCCAGGAGAGTTCTGATTGCACTTGACGAACAGCCATATATTACGGAAGACACTCGCATCGTAGTAGAGACAGATCAGGAATCTGATTTCTCTTTCCTGGAAGAAACAGGTTTTGAAATTTACAGGGAAAAGAATTACCGGGCCAACCGTCATCTCTTTATACGCCGTCAAAGCTAAGAAAGGAAAGATCATGAAATCAGCAATTTATCCGGGAAGTTTCGATCCCGTGACACTCGGGCATTTAGACATCATCAAAAGAGCTTCCAGGATGTTCGACAAAGTCACTGTGTGCGTGCTTGACAACAGGGCGAAAACTCCATTGTTTTCTGTAGATGAACGTGTTATGATGTTACGGAAAGTCTGCGAAAATATACCTAATGTCTATGTAGACGCCTACTATGGACTTATGGTGGACTACGCGAAAAGCATCGGAGCCCATGTGTCGATCAGGGGACTGCGCGCAGTGACCGATTTTGAATATGAGCTTCAGCTGGCGCAGACCAACCGCATGCTTTCCAACAATGAATTGGATACGATTTTCCTGACTACTTCCGCCAAGTACTCTTACCTGAATTCATCAGGCGTAAAAGAGATCGCTGCTTTCAACGGCAATATTTCAAGATGTGTCACTCCTTATGTTGAGGAGAAAATCTGGGAAAAGATAGCGGAGAAGAAAAAGAAACAGTCCACACATAAAGAGGGTGTGTAAGAGGAGAGAAAAGATGAGCAGTAAGATTGAACAGCAGATTGATCAGATTGAAGATTTTATCGACAGCTGCCGGTACCAGAAGTTTTCAAAGTCCAACATTATCGTCGACAAGGATGAACTCGACGGGCTTCTTGAAGAGCTTCGGGCCAGGACTCCCGAGGAAATCAAACATTATCAGAGGATCATCAACAATAAGGAAGCCATCCTTGAGGACGCCAGACGCAAAGCTGAAGAGCTGATCAACGAAGCTACCATCCAGACCAATGAGCTGGTCAGCGAGCATGAGATCATGCAGCAGGCCTACGCCCAGGCAGACCAGATCGTCCGTCTCGCCCAGCAGCAGGCACAGGAGATCGTTGACAGGGCAGTGGTCGAGGCCAATGCCTACAGGTCTTCCGCCTCCCAGTACATGGATGATATGCTGGGACAGCTCGAGGACAATACCACACAGTCCCTCGAGAGCCTGACAGCTATTTTCGCAAACTTCCACAACAGCCTCAGTGGATATATTGATACCATCCGCAGCAACCGCACAGAGCTTCTCCCTCAGAACGAAGAAATCCTGCACGGCCAGGGTCAGCCCGAGGAAGAGTTCGATGAGCCTGTGAACGACTGATCTGCTGCCGCAAAAGAGATCGATCATTAAAATGGTAAAGCCCGGACTTGCCTTTACAGCATAGCACCGGGCTTTTCTTTCATGTTTTAAATATCCGGGGTCATGATGAAAAAAGGTAGTTTTGGATATATACAAAAGAAGAGGGTATTCTCCCTGGTCAAATCGATTCTGTTTCTGTGCGCTGTGCTGGTCATCTACTTCGCCGCGCTGCGTCACTATCACACAAACAGAAATGTTTTTTCCATCCTGGCCGCGGTGGGCGCCCTGCCGACCGGACGAAGCATTGTGGAGACCATCATGTGCTTCCGGGCAGGGAGCGCCTCTGAAAAAGTCCGCCAAACGGTGGAAAAGATTCCCGGAATCGACAGCTTCCTGACCGCTTATGATCTCTATATGACATCCTATGAGCGGGCCTTTTCTGTAAGCCACATAACTGTGGGAAACGGAAATATAACGGGGCTGAGTGAGGATATAAATCTGGACTGCGGTCTGTGCGAGCAGCATATCAAAGACATGCTCTCCAGGGATGGTCTCTCCGGATACCGGGTCCGGATTACCAAGGATGCGGATCAGTACGCGCAGGCGCTCAGGGAACTTGTCAGTTCCTGCGAAAAGAAAGAGGAGGGGGAAGAGACCGTTACAGGAGAAGCAGATGCAGACAGGGCCGGGTCCGGTGATCAGGAGAAAGACCGGAAGGTAATGAACCTCCTGCTTTCTATCTCTCTTTGAAAGGAACTCTCTTTATAAGATACTCTCCTTGAAAATAACTTTTTGAAAAGGACTTTTTTGAAAAGAAC
>JAUNEM010000064.1:3810-13161 GCA_030525515.1 Eubacteriales bacterium | reverse complement strand
TCCGGCCGCCCCGTGAAAGATCCTATAGAAGAGGCGGGGGGAGACAGTATAGGCCAGAGCCGCGAGCCGGACCGAGGGTTTTCCCTTTGCCGCCACGGAAAACGTTTTTTTATGATCGCTTCTGCTCTTCAGGCGGTCAAAATATTCTCTGGATCCCGAGAGGGCAAAGTCCTTCTGCAGGGCGATGATCTTTCTGGGGATCATATAGGATTCAAATTTCGCCAGGTAGTCCGGATCAGCCGTCTTCATCTTCTCGATGATATGGTCGACTGCGTCCAGGATCTCCGTCTTCTGCCAGGTCACCTTGTGCATGGCAGAGCCGGGAGCGGGACGGTAATAATAATAATTTGCCTTTACGATGGCGCATTTGCCGCAGGACAGAATGTATTTCCACATAAATTCAATGTCCTCGCCGTATTTGATCTTTTCCGGGAACCTGATGTTTTCGTCCATCAGGATCTTCCTGCGATACATCATGGACCACACAGCGACAGGCTTTTCCCTGTAGAGGAGTATGTCCATGGCCCGCCTTCTGTCGATCTCCCGGGCACCGGTCCTGTCCGGAGTCAGCTGATCCGGAGAAGTCGTCCAATAGCAGAGACAGAGATCGGCCTGGATCTTTCTGATCCCGGTCACAAGAGACTCCAGGAAGAACTCCGCGTACATGTCATCGGCATCCAGGAAACAGACATATTTGCCCTTTGCCTCCTGAATCCCCCTGTTCCTGGCAGCGCTAACGCCGGAGTTGGGGATATCAATGCAGAGGATCCTGTGCCCGGGGTACTCCGCGATCAGATCCCCGATAATTTCCTTCGTTCTGTCTGTCGAACCGTCATTCACGATGATCAGTTCACACTTTTGGCTGATCGAGTTCCCGGTAAAAGACCGGATTGCCTCCCCGACATATAATTCCGCGTTGTAGCACGGCATGATCACGCTGACCAGCGGTTTCTGCTCTCCCATCTCTGACTTTCCTTCTCCGGTTCTGATCCTAGTCCTGTCTCATTTTCATCTTCAATATGCCCTGCCGCGGCATAGCCCGGCAGCTTATTTTTTCAGGATCCGTCTGGCCGCGCGCTTGGCGGTCGTATATATGCCTGTCCTGAAACAGATCAGGCGGGCTGCCCGCTCAAGCCTGTTCTTCATCGTAATGGGAAAATAGCGGTCAAACAGGCTCTGACCGTCCATGCTTCCCGCGTCTTTGAAAAACTCCTCCCGGCGCGGATTGCCGTTCACGCTGTGGAACATCTCGCGGACTCCCGCTGTCAGGGCATCCGGCTCCACCTGCACGACCCGGCAGTTCTCCCGGATTTCCTCAAAGATCCTGCGTCCTTTTTCCGAGTGGATCAGGACCCGGTTGGTCCCCTTGTCGTCGAGCCGCTTGTCAAAGTCATAGACCGGATAGCAGTCCCAGATCGTGAAATCGCTTTTCCTGTATCTCTTTTTGAAGCTGCAGGAATAGCAGGACGGGCGGTCGCAGATATCCGAGAAAAATGCCCGCAGCATCTGGTCGGTGTCGATTCCCTGGGCATAGAGCTCCTGACCTTTGCCGTCCAGAAGAGTCATGGTCGAATACTGATAGCCGTAATGCTTCTTGTCGCGGAATTTCGCGTCGCCGATCTCCGAGCCGAGTTTCCGGCGCTGCATCTCCAGATAGCGCTGCCAGATCAGGGGAGAGGGCACGGCATGGCAGACTATGTCGACTGTGACCAGGTTGTCATAGGGTTTCTGAAGAAAGCCCAGCAGTCCTTCAATCTGACAGGGTGTGCCGCTGTAGCAGACAAGGCGCCCCTTTTGCAGATGCTCTTTCACCTCAGTGAAGGTGTGTTCCGTGTCACTCTGGACATATTTGCTTCCGCGGAAGGGGTCGAGTTCCTTCAGCCCCTCTGCGCCGGTGTGGCGGACCCGCAGATTTTCGTCGTAGACCGCGCCGTAAACCATGCCTCCCCGGTCGGTCACATAACGGGCGATCGCCGTAAAGGCACCTCCCGTGGTGCTCCTGCTCCTGACGCCCGCGTTCCTGTGCTGCAGAAGATAGGCACTCTGCTCGAAGGGGATGTCTTCCCCTGCATGAAGGACCGGACATACTCTTTCACACAGTCCGCAGCCGACACAGGCCTCCGCGTCAATCGAGGGATACAGAAATCCCTCTTCATCCGCCTCCATGCGGATGCATTTGACAGGACAGGCATTCATGCAGGCTCCGCAGCCGCAGCAGTCTTTTTTTTCCTTGATCTCAATCATGGATATTCCCTTATATCGTTTCTGCCGCAGAAGACAAGGTCACCTGCAGCAGAATCATCACCCGTCGCCGGCCGCTTATACGGCCGTCAACATTTCTCCTTATAGAACATAGGGAGACAGGGGACGGTTCTTTGTCTCCTTTCCCCCGGGGAAAAGGAGACAAAGAACCGTCCCCTGTCTCCCTTTCACGCTTTGTCCTCAGACAGATCTCCCGCCTCCAGAAAAGCTCCGGAACTTTGTCCATCCGTCTTGTACTCTGACTCCGCAAAAATACCGAAGTCCTCGGAATCCGGCATTGTCTCCGCCATATTCCAGATGTCTTCCGCCGCTTCCCTGTCTGGGTCTTCGACAATCGGCTTCTTGCGGTGCGGCGGTCTGAGAAAGCCTTTTCCGGCAAAAGCGATCATGGGAAATACATTGTAGAAATATTCCATGAGGTGGTGTTCCATAATACAGGCCACCGCCACAAGTGCCAGAAGAAAAACGAATCCGTAATTTTTATAGGCATAGCATCTGATCTGGGCATAAGTCATAGCCATCAGAATCAGCAGAAACAGCAGAACACCGCCGATTACAAAGAGGCGGATATAAGAGCAGTCAATAAAAAAGTATTTGTCCCAGCTGGGCAGATTCTCGGTCCTGCCGCCGAAGCCATGTTCTTCGATTTTGTTTCCGAACAGGGAAAAGGAATTATTCCTGAGTGCTTCGCCGTTCATTTCCAGACGGCGGATCAGGGAATAGTCCAGTTTCCGGCGGACAGCCTGATTGTTTCTGTCGAAACTCAGTGTGATGATGAAGGACACAGCCGTGCAGATCAGATAGGAAAAGCAGACAACTCCGCTGACCGCTTTCACTGCCTTGGTCCTGTGCCACTTTCCGGTGAGCCTGTAAACCAGCAGGCCGATGAGCAGCAGGGCGCAGCAGGCGATGTCCGAGTTGGCCTTGGTCATCATCATGATCGCGCCGGTCAGGATCATGATCACATACTCGGCCAGACTGAGTTCCTCCAGCCGCAGCATGGCATACATGATCATCAGAAACAGCAGGTGAGCCGCGCAGTCGGTGCAGTAGACGATTCCGAAGGAATGCCTTCCTCCTGTGTAAACCAGGTCCTGTATGATGCCCAGCTGTGAGGCGGCGAAGGCGGATGCCATGAAAGCCGTCCCTATGCTGAAGGCGATGGTCAGCAGCGCCTTGAATGATCTGCCGGTCATCCCGACAATCAAGACACACAGGACGAAGTAGCTGTACTTGCCTGCCCCCACCTTCCAGTGGAGAAATCCGGCCGCCAGGAAGAGTGCCTCAAAAACTGCCAGCTGTATGTTTCTCTGCAGGATCAGGGCTGCGATCCCGCAAAAAAGGGCCAGCATCACAGCCAGATGGTAATACCCCTCCATGCGAAGTTCAAACTCATCGGAAAAGCCCTTCTTGAACATAGTGGTGTTGACAAATTCCCAGCTGTAGCAGAAGGTAAAGGCCAGAAAGAACAGGACATCCGTGATTCCTGAAACTGTCTGTCCGGGCCTGCCGGAGAGAATCCCCTCTCTGAGCCAGTGCCGGAATTGTCCGAGATTCCGCTTCAAAACGATTCCCATCAAAAGCTTCCCTCATATTTTGTGCCCAGATATTTTGCCTTCAGGAAAGAAGCGGCCTTTTTGTACCACATGATCTTTTCTGTGTAAACTGTGGAGAGTTCACAAATGCGCTCCTTCGGAATATAGGAGATCTGAATCTGGCGGTCCAGCCAGACGTTCAGAATGATCTCGCTGACTCTTCCGAAATAGCGTCCCTGATACAGTGAAAGTTCTGTATTTCCCATCTTTTTGGACAGGGCGAACAGAATGTCAAACAGCCATGTGCAGTATTTGTCCGCGAGATCTCTCCGCATGATCATCATGTTGAACATATAGCCATATCTGCGGCGCATGATCCTGTCAAAAGAAGGAAGGTACTCGGGGCATTTCTCCGCGATGATTTCCCTGGTGGCATCCAGATGCTCAGCGTAGTGGGTATGGGCATAGTGAGAGTAGAGCGTCTCGATAAAGTACCGGCGCTTCTTCGGAACAAATACCCAGTACTGACCGAGAAGCGGCCTCAGTTCCGCCCCGGTTATGATATTCTTGAACGGATCCTGGCTCTTTTTCTTCCTGCAGAAATGTCTCCGGTAGTGCACCAGGCCGATATAATCCGCCTTCAGATTCTTCCATCCCCAGTACAGGCCTGTCAGCTCACAATAGCCCGGATTGAGTTCCGAGATATTTTCCCCGGTGTTATCTTTCGTCCAACCGAGATCAAGCGGGCGGCCCTCGGCATCAACCTTCCCCTCTGCACCGACATGCAGAGGCAGATAGATTTCATCCGTCGGCATTCTGTATTTCTTATGTGAAGCAACCAGGATTTTAACGTTAGGTGTACCCATTTGCCTTAACCCTTTCATTCCGGCAGTGATTGTGCGGCAGCATTGTCTGCCGCCATCCGAAACAGCCAGTTTCAATAATATCTTTATCCGAAACACGCGCCGCCCGGCGGCAGCCCGCATCTGTACCGTATTGAGCTTGTAATTCCGCGGTTTCAGCTCTCCGGCACCGCCGGTTCCGCGTCGTCCCGCTTTTTTTCCGGGAGATCAGTGTCTTTTCTGTCTGCCAGTGCATCCTCGAGATAGTTCCAGGAGTACCTGCGCAGCTGGGCGATCCTCCTGTGGACTTCCCTGAAGTCTATGGACATCCCCGTGCACTTCGCGATCTCCTCATCTCCTGCCAGAAGCCTCTCTTCAACTCCGCACTGGGAAAGCAGCGTATCCAGCCGGCTGTTGGTCGACTGCCGCGTCTTTCTCATATACCGGCGGAAGGTGAAGAAATTCTTTTTATACAGCATGGAAAACACTGTGCAGTGGTAGGAGTCGGTGCAAACCCAGGCGGCGTTCCTGATCAGATTCAGGAACTCCGAAGGGCCGACATCCCAGGGGGTCTCATCCGCGTATCCCTCATCGCTGCGGACATATTCGTCGAGGTGGGTGAGGGCGATGATCCTGCAGCCGGTCTCTTCTGCCAGGCGGGAGGCAAATCCGCGGTGGGCGGGATTGGATCCCAGGAAATAGCAGAAAATATACTCTCCCTCCGCCAGGGGCTTCTGGTCCTGAACCTGCAGCCACTCTTCTCCTGTGAAAAGAAGTGTGGGATCCGCGACAACAGGAACCCTTCTGCCGCTGAGCCTGGCGACGAGCTTCTGTCCCGAGCGCTCCCGCACACTGATGTGGCGGATGCCGGGCAGGAAACGCGCCGCGGCGCGCTCGCTCCCGCGGGGGAGCTTTGCCTGTCCAAAACTGGTCGCATAGGCGATCGAGTTGACATTGTCGGGTACGAAGCTGAGCGTGTAATAGTCCGCCGCGATATTGGCGGGGAGCCACAGCTGGTCGCTTCCGACCAGTACAGAATCGTACTCTTCGCCGCAGGCCCTTGCCAGATCCGCGCGGGACTCGTACTGCCCGGACAGACGGAACCATTTGTCCTTGAAGGAATCAAAGGCCTGGTGTCTTGCTCGCATCATCTGAGCATACGTGCCTTTCAGGAGGACCCTTCTCAGCCTGGCATATGCCATTCCGGCTTTCGACAACAGAATATCCGATGTGAGCGAAGCTCCGGCGAAATAGAGCATCTTGGCGCGGCGGATCTCGCGGTTGAGACCGTCGATCCTGACCGTCTCGTTCTCTTTCCCGAGTTTATCCAGCGCCATCTGAGTGGCGAGCGCCTGAAGCATGCTCCCGTAATTCGGTTGGAAATAACAGGAAACAATTGCTGTTTTTTTCATCAGTCCCTCTTCTTTTTGCTGTCTTTTTTCGCATCTTTTCCGGCGAGGGCTTCTTCATAGATTTCCCGGTATTTGGATGCCATGATCCGGGTATTGTAAACCTCTTCGATATCCTTCTTGGCCTGTGCGACGATCCTCGCGAACAGGTCGGAATCTGCCAGTACTTTGCGGATCACACGGACGAAATCGTCCGATGTGCTGCAGACATATCCGTTGAAACCGGTCTTGATCACATCCCTGTTGCCGATCACATCATTGACAAGGCAGAGTTTCTTCAAATACATGGACTCCAGAAGAGACATGGGAAGTCCCTCCCAGAGCGAAGTCAGGATGAATATCTTGGAGGACATGGATTTGCGCATGGCCTCTTCTCTGTTCAGCCATCCGGTCACTTCTATATTGGGAGCATTGAGCACATCCCTGAGTTCACCGTCTCCGATCCAGACAAAATGCAGATCGGGCATCTTCATGGCAATCTCATTGAAGAGTGCCGGATTCTTCTGGAAGCAGATTCTTCCGAGTGTAAAAATGCTGTTGCTCTCCTCCTCACACTCTCCGATCGCCTCCATCATGCGCTTCATTTCATCGACATTGATCCCGTTATTGACAAAGCGCGCGTTTTTGGTCAGCTTCAGGGTCTCCCTGTGTTCTCCCTCGCTGCAGCTGATCGTCGTGCAGCTGCGGATCGCGGAAAGCTTTTCCACCATCCTGTAGGAGAGACGCTTGGTGACATTATAATTGGACATCAGGAAGCTGTAGCCATGGGGTGTGTAGAACAGGGGAATCTTCTTCCCGTTGAAAGCCCAGCGGCCAAGCGCGCCCGCTTTTGAAGAGTGCAGATGGATCAGGTCAGGCTTGACTTTGTCCGCAATTTTCCGCAGCTCCAGAAACGCGCCGAGATCATGTCTGGGGTCAATGGAACGCTCAAAATTGCGCACTCTCATCAGGCGTATACGATCGTCGAAATATTTCCGGAAGTCGTCCGGTGTCTGGCTCCGGATTCCATACGCGACATATATGTCGTAATATTCGGCCAGTTCATTGCACAAGCCGACCAGGAAGGTGAACACACCGCCTCCCATTGCTTCCGCAACAAACAAAATCCTCTTTCGCTCTCTGCCCATCAGTCATTCTCCATTCAGAGCTCTTAAAAAGCCGTGCCTGGCGCATATCTGCGGCCGCACCGGCAAAAGTACCGGATTAAGCCTCCCGTTTTTCCTGTCCGCAGACCCATGCCGAACGATTTCCGGCACTGTCTGGATCCGCCGTGATGCTGGATTTCAGGAAATACAGGGGATTTTAATCATCTATCGTATATCCGCAGCAGTGGAACCGCCCGTGATCACATCTTCACAGACATTCCGCAAGCTGCACAACACTATTTATTGTATATGAACGGCTTGTTTTGTGCAAGTCCGTGCAGGCTTTATGATTCCCACGGAAGAGACAGGGGACGGTTCTCTGTCTCCTGTCCTCCTCCGCTCCGACACACCGAAGTTATGTTGGATGCTCCGCGCATGTGCGTGGAAGCAGGACCCGCAAGCGGATCCCGGCTCATCTGATCAGAACACTGATGTCTCTTTTCCCCTTCGGCATCAGGACAGCCGCAAACAGAAATCCGGATAAAAGGCCTCCCACATGGGCCGCCTGGTTGATCACAGGATTTCTCCATCCGCTGTAAAGAAGCCAGACCGTCATCAAAACCGCCCGGAGCACAAGGCTTTTCATCTGCGGTGAAAGTCCGTTTTCTCCGGAAGGAGATTCCGTTTCTCTTCGGATCCCCCCGGCTGCCTCCCTGAAGATCATATACAGAAGCGCCCCTGTCACACCGAAAACAGCCCCGCTGGCCCCTATGGAATATCCATAGGAACGGGACATGTAATCCGACAGGACAGATGCCAGATTCCCTCCGATTCCCGAGAAAAAATAGAGCAGAAGGTAACGGGCATGCCCTATATTGCGCTCCACGATTTCTCCGCCTGCGAACTGCATGATCATATTGTTGACCAGATGAGAGGCATCCGCGTGCAGAAAAATGGAAGTGACGAGACGATAAAAACCCTGTCCTTTCAGAATCAGGGGGGCATAGAGTGCGCCTTTGAGGAACATAGACTCCGCACCTGCTCCAACCGGCTCCAGGAAAATTCCCGCGACAAAGATCACAACATTGACCGCAATCAGAATCATATTCACATAAGGGATATTCGCGTAAGATACAGCTCCGCTCCCGCTCTGCCTGCGCTGGTCCATTTTTTCTCCTCTCAACGAAAGCGCCCTCTCTCTTCCCGGGCTCATAACGGCTCTTTACTATAACATACCCCGGGAATAACAGCAATCATCAGAAAAAACAGGGAAACTTTTCTATCATCAAGAACATCAATAGGGTAGAGGCGGCCCTGCCGCCCTCTACCCCCCGACCGGCCCGTGTCCGCCGACAGGCGGAAAAAGTCCTTACACGGGCCGTGTAATTAGAAAAACCCGGAAACCGTTTCCGGCTTCCGGGCTTTTCTTTGGGATGTAATAATGCTTAGGGGGGTAATGGTTGCCGGCTTCCGCCGACACATGCATAGTACCACAATATAATTTTTTTCAAAACACACATTTTCAACAAAATTTAAAACCGTTGGAGTACATTCTTTGTGACAGTGCCCAAAAATGTCCAAAAGGGCTGTATCCCTTAAAGAAACCGGTCTCTTTCAGGGGATAATCACAAATATTCCCGCCAGAATCCCTGTCAGAAAACCTGCGGCAACATCCGAGGGATAGTGGACTCCCCCCAGGACCCGGATCCAGGCAGCCGCCGCTGTGATCAGCAGCATGACAATTCCCACGGCAGGGCTCAGGTGAAACCATGACATGGAAATCACCGCCGAGGAAAAGATATGACGGCTCGGCATGGAATTTCCCCTGGTGTCTTTATAGATCAGAGGGGCTATCTTCCACGACTCGTAGGGTCTGGGGCGGTTGATTTTCGCCCTCACCAGTGTGAGAAGGACGAAAGAGAATCCCGGCACAAGGATCGTCCGGATCAGCTGGCCGGTCTCTCCCCTTGCCCCGAGCAGGGCAAGCAGCAGGGGATAAGCCAAATACATGACTCCTGTCGCGGCTTTTCCCGCCGCGCGCAGCACAAAACAGGCCGCATCGCTTTCGCGGATGCGGCCTGTGAGCTGCTGATAAAACTGACTGTAATCTCCGTTTATTTTCATCAGGCTCTTTTCTCCGGATCATCCCGATCCGTGTAAATCGTCAGATCATTGAAACAGATCATCATTGGGACCGGATCATCACTGACACCGGATC
>JAUNEM010000064.1:0-3800 GCA_030525515.1 Eubacteriales bacterium | reverse complement strand
GTCCTCGGCGATCGTCGCGTTGCCGACATCCTCGCCCGCATGCTCGGGCTCGCCGATGGCTCCGGGTTTGACCTTGCTCACGATGACACGGAGCTTTCCGTTGGGATCCGCGGGGATCTCATCGAGCCACTCATACTTGATCTTGAAGGAAGGATCCTTGAACATGGCCATGAGCTTCTCGTCGAGCATCTTGACGATCTCATCCTGCTTCTCGATCGGGGTGTCGGGATTGCGGACCATCATCAGTGTCAGGTTCTCATAATCCTCCTGAACCATACGATAGGAGATGATATCGGCCACATAGTTGACAACGCCGGAGATGTTGCCCCACTCGGTAACGGATCCGTCGCGGTGGTGGATGACATCATTCATGCGGCCCTGGACGCCTCTGGCAAAGCGGAGTCCGCGGCGCATGTAGCTGTCGAGCTGATCATAGGAAGTATAGTTGATCAGCGGAAGCTCGGTCTTGTACAGAGGAGTGATAACTGCCATACCCTTGAGAGCGGGGCCTGTCAGATCCTGGTTGTAAACATTGACAACGAACAGGTCGCTGTTGACCTGATAATATTTCTTTCCGGGGATGCGGATGACGCAGGATCCGGTCTCGCCCATTCCATAAGCGTCGATGAGTCCGGGTCCGAAGACCTCCTTGAGGAGCTCTCTGGACGGATTGTCAAGCATCTCACCGAAAGGTGTATAGAAGGAAGGCTTCCACAGATAGAGATCATTCTCCTTGACATATTTGGCAATACGCATGAGGAGGTTCTTGTGGTTGTAGAGATAGTCAGGCTCATAGGCGTTGATCTCGTTGACCAGAGTCTGGGTATCTACGCGCTGCTTGATCGTATCGGACATATATTTGCGGCGGAGGATTCCCAGCTTCTGGACCGGGGAATCAAACTCAGCGACAGCTCCGTGCAGGGAGTTGGGGCGGCACATTGTCTTGCCGGTGAAAGGGTTGAATCCGCCATATCCCATGGTGCGCAGCCAGTTCGCGATGACCCATCCATATTCTTTGGGGGAAATCAGGACACGAAGGGGACGGCCGGTGGAACCGGATGTAGGAGAGACATGCCAGAATTTATATTTTTCCGGATACTTTTCCATCTCCTCATCCATCCATTCACGCACCTGATCCTTGGTCAGGAGCGGGAACTTGTAAAGATCTTCCGCGCAGTGATAATCATCCGGTGTGGTTCCGGTCTGCTCGAAACGGGCACGATAAAACGGAATCTCATACGCAGCCTTCATTAACTCGTGAACGCGTTTATTCTGAAGCTTCAAAATCCGGTCACAGTTCTTGCTGTTGACAGGTTTTCTCTCAACCTCCGCATAGTCTTTCAAAGCATATACGTGCTCCAGCTTGTGCTCCAGTTCATAATTTCGCATTTTGAGTAGTCCTCCCTTCAAATACTTTCCCATTCCGCCCGATTCCGCCCGGACCGGTCACATCGGAGCAGTCCTGACGTCCGGCTCTGAACAGGATATACAAAGACAGTGCCGCTTATGCCGCATCTGCCGGGTCAAACGCGCTTCTATGGCGCATCGGTATAATAATAACCCATGCAATCATAGTTATCAACGGATTATTCAAGACTCGCTCGCGAGTCTTGCGCCCATGCGAAGCATGGGATCACGCCTGCGGGATGCCCGTAAGGGCATCATCTTCCGAGCCGCACGCGGGGGCATCCTCGCGGAGCGTTTATTCTTCATCGCGGGATGTACCCACGATGAAACGAGTTTCCCTTTTTTGCGCGTATCCCACGATCTGAAGTCACGGGTATTGCGCGATGAAGAATAAACAAACGAAAAACCGGAAGGTCAGGCATTCGCTTTCGCGGCATCAAGAGCCGCGCGGATCACCTTGTCCATATCGAAGTACTGATAGAGCCCCAGCCTGCCGCCGAAGATCACATTTTTCTTCTCGTCCGCCAGTGCCCTGTACTTCTGGTACTGGGCATTGTTGGCCTCGTTGTTCACGGGATAATAAGGCTCCATTCCGTTCTCCCAGGCCGCGGGATATTCGCGGGTAATGATCGTACCCGGAATCTCCTCTCCCGTCTCGGAATCCTTTCCGAATTCGAAGAATTTGTGCTCGATAATACGAGTGAACGGAACGCTCCTCTCGGTGTAATTCACCACCGCGTTTCCCTGGAAATTGTCCGTGTCCGGAAGTTCCTCCGTCTCAAACCTGAGTGACCTGTACTCAAGAGGCCCATAGCACTGATCGAAAAACTCATCGATCATGCCTGTATAAAGCACCTTGTCAAAGGTGTCCTCTCCCATCTTAAACACAGTGCCGTTTCCGTCAGGTGACGGAACCTCCCGGACTGCGGATCTGAAATCCGTATTCAAATATACAGGGATTCCCTCGAGAATCTTTTCCACCATCCCGGTATATCCGCCGATCGGAATTCCCTGATAACGGTCATTAAAATAGTTGTTGTCGTAGATAAAACGGACAGGAAGCCTGCGGATGATGAAAGAAGGAAGCTCTGTGCAGTCTCTTCCCCACTGCTTCTCGGTATATCCCTTGACAAGCTTTTCATAAATATCGCGGCCGACCAGCGAGAGCGCCTGCTCCTCGAGGTTGGAAGGCTCACTGATCCCCGCCTCCTCGACCTGCCTGGCAATCATCTCCTTCGCTTCCTGAGGAGTGCGGATTCCCCACATCCTGCTGAAAGTGTTCATATTAAAGGGGAGATTGTAGATCTCATCGCCGTATCTTGCTACCGGAGAATTGATATAGTTGTTAAATTCCGCGAAGCGCTGGGCATACTCCCAGACCTCCTTGTCGGAAGTGTGGAAAATATGCGCACCAAAACGGTGGACATGAATACCATTTTTCTTTTCAGTATAAATATTTCCCGCAATGTGGTCACGTCTGTCTATGACCGCGCATGTCTTCCCTTTTTCTTTAATCTCTCTTGCAAAAACGGCGCCGTACAGCCCCGCTCCCACGATAAGCCATGAATAATGCATTCTCTTTCCTTCCGTTCCTGACGACCAGGTCAATCTTTTCTGGTATACATTTCGATCTGACCGTAGTCATCCATGATTTCAAGTACCTTTTTCCGTCCGATCCTGTTAAATTTGCTGTAGCGTTCCATAACACGCTTTGTAGTAATCTGAGCGGAAAGGTCATCCCCTTCATCAAGCGGTGTAAAGTCAACCGGATTCAGCGAGAGCGCATCACAAATCCTGATTACCGTACTATAAGCCATTCCTTCTATCCCCCGCTCCAACGCAGTCACAAGAGTACTGTATGGAATGTCCATCTCCACGGCAAACTGCCGCACACTCTTGTATTGTGAAAGAATAACCTTCTTTAACACCTCCGCCTTTGTCATACCGCTTTCCATCTCTGAAACCTCCTAATTAGCGACTGAAATATTGAGCAAGCTCGGTTCAGATAATGAGGGTCTGTCCCAAATCACTCAGCCCAGACTATTACTGAACATATATTAGGCACAGTCCGAATTCAAACCGTCCTTCAGCGGCTGCTCACGAAATCACATGTTATTTCGTTTGCCATCTTGAACCGCTTTTAATATTATATCATATTCGCTTCATCTGTTCTTGTAAAATTTTGTGAAAATATCACTTTTTGTCTATTTTCTGTAACTAATTCATTGAAGTAAACCTCTTAGCAGAAGCCACCTATATTGCGCGATGAATAATAATCCATCGCAGCCTCTCCAACCCCAAAAACGAAATTTTGATTAAAGCAGTGAGGAGAATAATATCAAATGCCGAGCTCGCTCAGGCATTTGATATTATTCTCCGAACGCCCACACATG
>JAUNEM010000254.1 GCA_030525515.1 Eubacteriales bacterium | reverse complement strand
TCCTGTATACCCATTTCCCGGATAAACTCCTGCGCATCCGCATTGCCCGAAGCTGCAAGCATCAGCAGCGTGCTCTGTGCAGTTAAATATGTAGGATTGACCATTGATTTGTAATCCAAAGTGCTTTCAGCCCTTTGAACCCCATGTGAAATCATGGTTGAAAACGGATTTGAAATATTTACGGCCTTCCGTCAAGGTTCTTAGCATGTGGGGACATGTCAGGGTTTTTCTTCAAAAGTAATCACGCCAAAGTATTCAGGGCGATGGAAATCCGGCGATCGCAGATCGATCGGGGACCAGGACAGATAGTGTTTATTTGCGGTTTCGTCCCCGCACTTATAGAAGTTTGCTGCCAGCTCCCCTTTAAACTGATAGTCCGGATAGAACAGCCGGATGAATTTCAAAGGTATCCTGTAGAAAATTTCCCAGCCGTCAGTCAATCTGTTCGTATGGATATCGAAGTATTTCTCTGCATCAGACATAACGATATTGATCCGGTCTGCCCTTTCGGGTCCGAATTGTGCGCAAAGGCAACCATTTGGATTCATCTCAAAATTGAAATAGTTGGGCGTATCAACGATCTTAAAAAAGAATTCAAGGCAGCTGTCTTCATTTACAGGTGAAAGCGGCTCAGTGTATTCAGCGCGAACGTCCTTTTCAACGGCACTGAGATGAACGAAGAGCGCCTCATCGGAATAGCATAACTGTCCCTGTGCACGGATTCCAAAGTCATCTGTCCACAGTACATTATCAATCTGCAGAACAGGCACACTGCTCCAATCCGGCGTGCTGTCTGTTTTTACAATTGTATATGACTTTTTTTCCGTTTGCGGCTTGGCAGCGCACTCCTTTCCCCGAATAGTTGTGATCATAATTACATCATGCGACAGCACATTCCTGACCATCCGTTCAGGCAGCACCGGATAGAACAGGTCTCCAAAACAAGTTTCATTGCTCCCCCGCGAGGTACCGTCATGCATCCCTCCAATCTCGAAAAAATCACACTTTTGCGCCATGAGCTGCATCAATGCCCGGAACTATCCATGCAGGAGTCAGGCACAATGTCCTTGCTGCAGTCATTTCTGCGGGAGAACACAACTTTGGACGTCTGTGCCCGGGACGGGTGGTTCTATGCTTTTAAAAAGGGGCAGTCCGGCCCCGGCTGTGACAGCGAGGCCAGCGGTGCGGCTTCAAATGCGCCAATTGCCTTTCGCGCGGATATGGATGCTCTGCCGATCCCTGAAACAATCTGTCTGCCCTACGGATCAAAAAATCCCGGAATCTCTCACAAGTGCGGGCATGACGGACACTCTGCCGCTCTATGCGGGCTTGCGCTCGAGCTGTCCGGTATGGAAACCGCCCGGGATGTCTATCTCATCTTTCAGCCGGGCGAAGAAATCGGAGCGGGCGCCCTGCGGTGCAGGGATCTGATTCAGGAAAAAGGGATCGCAGAAGTCTATGCCTTTCATAATCTGGGAGGGTATCCGGAAGGGGCTCTGGTTTATCGCAGGGGACTCACGCAGCCCGCTTCCGAGGGACTCAAAATCCGGTTGACGGGGAAGGCCTCCCACGCGAGCGCTCCTGAAAAAGGAAATAATCCGGCGGGTGTGCTGGCTGGAATCGTGCAGTTCGCGATGGGAATCGCCGCAAAGTTCCAAACATCTAAACAGGAATTGGACTCCACAAGAAGCTGCAATGAATTCTCTGCCGTCGGGCAGGAAAAGCCCTTGCATTTGTCTGCTATCGGGCAGGAAAAGCCCTTGCATCTGCCCATGCGTCTGTGCACTGTCACGGGTATCCGGCTGGGAGAGGGTGATTTCGGCATCTCTCCGGGTGAAGGCGAGATCTGCATGACGCTCAGAGCGGAAGTTGAGTCGGAAATGAAAGCCATGGAGGAGGCTGTCCTGACTTATTCAGAGAGTGCCGCCTCTGATGCCGGGCTTGGGATCAAGTGGAGCATCCACGATTATTTTCCCGAAACGCGCAACCATGACGCTCCAATGGATAAAGTCCTGGAGGCCGCCCGCAAAAACAAAATGCCCGCCATCCCCATGGAGGAGATCTGGCGGGCATCGGAAGATTTCGGTTATTATTTAAAGATTTGTCCCGGAGCCATGTTTTACATAGGGAACGGGGAGCAGTATCCCGCGCTTCACACCGCGGAATATGATTTCAACGACAGGATTCTCAAAAAGGCTGTGGACCTGTTTGCTGCCCTGATCTGATCATGTCTGTCCGTCTTTTTCATAATCAGCATCTTCTCCGGTGCTTTCCTCATCTTCCGGAGACGCTTCAGCAGCTGCGGCAGTCCCTGAGCCGGAATCAGCAGAAGTCACAGCAGTGCCTTCGGCTTCAGAAGACACGGCAGTGTCTGCGGCAGAGTCCTCCCCGCCCAGTGTATCCGCCAGTTCTGCGTCCTGTTCTCTCAGTTCCTCAATGCTGAAGGGCATGGCTTTCAATGTTCCGCTGATGCTTTCATCTTCTGCCGCAAACGAGATATAGTAATCTCCGGGATCCAGAGGATAGACGCTCACGTCATTGCCTGTGATGGTCTCCTTCAGGGCGGCTTGTTCTTCGACGCCTTCAGGGATCTCTGTCAATGCTTCCGGGGATCCTTCCCCGACAGCCGCCTCAAAGTCCTCCGCTGAATAGACAGTCAAAATCATGCGGCCTTTATCCAGGTTGGGGCTGACCGCAAGGCACTCGCCGTCAGATACAGTGATGCTGCCGATACATACAGCATCCTTCGCGTTTTCCGCAGTTACTTCATATCCGCCGGTCCCTTCATTAAACTCCGCCTCCATCGAGATCTTCGCGCCGCAGGCACTAAGAGACATGATCAGAAAAATCACGGCAATAAGACCTGCGCATTTTTTCCTGTTTACTTTTTTCATTCCGACCTCCTCGAAAAGCCCCAAAAATCTTTTTCTTCTTACTCTGTCAGTTTACGTATTTATTTGTACCTGTTTTTCCATATCAGGTTTTCCCCAGCTGTCTTTTCTGTCTCTGGTTTTTCGTGTCAGGTTTTCCGCAGCTGCCTTTTCTGTCTCTGGTTTTTCTTATCCGATTTTTCACGGATGTCTTTTCTGTCTCTGTTTTTCCATATCAGCTTTTCCGCAGCTGTCTTTGTGCCTGTTCTTCCTGTATCTTTTTTCCGCATATGTTTTCTATTCAGACGCATTCCGGTCCGCAGAGGTTACTGCATTGCAGCAATAAAGCCATACTTCAGTGCTATGACCTCCTGTTCACAAACATGTATGAATAACTACGCGCTGCTCCGCTCTTGCGAGCTCTCGCATACCACGTAGTGGTTTGTTATCGCCCCACACATTCGCACCCCGCCCCGCTTCAGGCGCGTTCCGCGCCTTTGCGTTGCTCTGATGGATTGCGAAGCAATACATTGCTCATAGTGTGGGCGCTCG
>JAUNEM010000253.1 GCA_030525515.1 Eubacteriales bacterium | reverse complement strand
GCTTTAATCATATACTTTAAGCGGAGGTCTTTCATGCAAAGGGAAGCATACTATATGAAACGTCTGGAGAATTTTGCCTTCTTTCTGGGGGCTGTCTCCATTCCTTCAACCCTGCTCATACCCGTTTTCGCGCCCTTCGTACTGGGTTCGATGGCCATTGTCTTCGCCATTCTCTCAAAGGGCGGCAGGCTCAGATTTTCAAAGCGCGGAAGAAGCGCCTTTATTCTGGGAATCACAGCGATCATACTCAATATCGGCTATCTCTGGTTTGCCTTCCGGACGGTTCGTTCGACCCTGTCGGATCCCGCCGCCAGGGAACAGCTGAGCCAGATCCTGTACCAGCAATATGGGATGACTCTGGAGGAACTGCTTGAGCAGCTTCATCTACAGTAAAAGTGTACAGTTTTCTGTTTGCTGTCTGAAAAAATGCAGGCGGCTGTAAATGGTACAGCTGCCCGAAAAATGCAGGCGGCTGTAAAAGGTATAGTTAATTATGAAAAAACATAAAAACAATGCTGAGCTCTTCGCCGATGCAAGGCGGTCTCTTCTCGGAAATCTGAGCGTCGCGGTCTGGAGTTTTCTGCTGTTTACATCCTTCACGCTTCTGTTAAACCAGATGGGCTCCTCATTCTCGTTCAGCAATAGATTTCTCACGCTGATCGTGAATCTGGCGGCAGGGCTGGTCACTTCTGTCTTCGCGAGCATGTTCGGGATAGGACTGGCTTCGGTTTTTTTGAGCTTCCAGTACAACCAGCCGGCTGCCGTCCGCAACCTGTTCCTGCCATTTCTGGATAACGCCGACAGGTCCGTCAGGGTACGTTTTTTCGTCACCCTGGGAGAATATGTCAGTCTGCTTCCCGTTCAGGTCATGTACTTTTACATTCCCAGGGACAAGCTGTCAGGTCATATCCCTCTGCTGCTGGCCATCGGTCTGATCTGCTGCATCGGCTTTGTCTACTGGGTCACGACCTATGCGATGGTTAATTATCTGTTGCTGGATTTTCCCGACCTGGAGGCCTGGAGAGTCCTTGTCATGTCCAGAAAAATGATGGACGGAAACCGGCTCCGTCTGATCCGGTTAATCCTCAGACTCCTTCCCATGCATCTGCTGGGTATTTTTTCCTTCGGGCTGGCCAATATATGGGCAGGCTGCTGTCAGCACGCCTGCACCGCAGCCTTCTATAAGGACATGATGCAGGTGTCGGGCAAATAATAATTCCAGACTCGCCCGCGAATCTTGCGCGATGAAGAATAAAAAGTATTTTCCGGCTGCATTCCTCTCATGTCTCAGGCAGGGAAGCAAGAGGCCGTCTCATCTGCTGACTAATCAGCGGATGGGACGGCCTTTTTTCACTTTTTAGGGACCACTACTTTGACTGTGCAGGATGCTTTTTTTCCGTTAACAGTCTTTGCGGTGATTGTCGTGGTTCCTGCCTTTTTCGCGATTACTGTTCCACCGGAGGTCACAGTTGCCACTGACCTGGAACTGCTCGTCCATGTCAGCTTTTTGTTATAGGCATTGGATGGTGAAACTTTGGCAGTAATTTTGTATTTTTGCCCTTCTCTCAATATCCTTAATCTGACATTCAGCTTGACAGACGATGGCTGAATCGGCTTCACAGTCACCTTGCAGGATGCCTTTTTTCCATTTTCCGTCTTCACAGTGATAACAGCTGTTCCCACTTTTTTCGCAGTCAGCTTGCCGCCGGATACAGACACCACATTTTTGTTGCTGGAAGACCAGGTCAGTTTCCTCTTCATCCCGGCATAAGAAGGATAAATTGTCGCTTTCAGGTTCAGGGTTTTTTTGTTAGTCAGATAGAGTCTTTTCCGGTCCAGGGTTACTCTGATCGGAGCAATTCCCTTCGTCAGCACAGGCACTCCTGTCCCGTAAAAATCATCCCTTCCCGGCGCGCCGAGGTCTTTCACGTAGTATCTGACGGCCCTTTCTATTTTGGCCGGCGTATAGGTTGGCCGGATCAGCCTGTACATTGCTGCCACCGCGGAAATGTGGGGAGCCGCCATTGATGTTCCTGTCGCGATCGCGTATCCTCCATACATCCAGCAGCTGACAATGTCCACACCGGGTGCAGCCACATCGACGGAGGAGCCGAAGTTGCAAAAGAAAGGGCGGGTTCCATCCTTGTCAATCGTCGACACAATGATCGGTTTGGACATATGGGCCGGGCATGAATAGCGTGTGTTTTCATTACTGTTTCCGGCGGCAATCACAACGGTGACGCCCTTCCTGTCCGCGTAAGAGATACATTCCTCCAGATATTTGTAGTGAGTATCGCCTCCCAGGCTGAGATTGATCACCTTGGCCCCGGCATTTACCGCGTAACGGATTCCGTTTCCGACTGTAGAAGGATTTCCCATTCCCGAGGAGTCCATTACACGTACCGGTAAAATATTGACTTCAAGTCCGGGAGTACAGTCCACGATCGTTCCTGCGACATGAGTGCCGTGTCCGTTCTTGTCATCAGGATTTTTGTCGTTATCCACAAGGTCTAATCCGGGCCGGATCCGGTCCTTCAGCTTTTCGTGGGATGCTACCCCGCTGTCAACAACAGCTACTTTTATTGACCTGGACGTCATCTTTTTCACAAAAGACGCATATGTGTCCGCCTTCATATATGCCGAGCCCCAGGACATCGATGTCGCGGAAACAGTCGACGCTCCGGACTTGATGCTCGAATCATAAGTGAGATCTTTTCCTTTCCCACCCAGGTCAAATCCGGTCGCTGTCCCCTCTGTATTGCCGGTAAACGTGGGATTCTCCTGCAGAGAGACTTCATCTGTACCTGTGATTTGTTCGCTCTCATCGGAATCTTCCGAGTCAGGTGATCCCTCGAAATCAATCTTTGTGATTTCTGTATCCCCGAGATCTATGGATGTATCATCCGCCTCCACATAGGAAAGGGCGGGCAGGGAGGCGATCTTTTCGGCTGCCTTTTCGGCCCCTTCAGCTGTGGAAAACTGCATGACGTTCACGCCAAAGCTGCTCTGGACGATCGTGTCCGCTCCGTAGGATGTGAGGTTGGCCTTTTCACCGTTTTTGATCCGGGCAATCAGGCGGCCTGAGGAGTACTTTTCAACTTTTCCTTCTTCCGTCAGGGATATTTTGCGGTTCTGTTTGACCAGTTTTGCGGTCTCCCGGGCAAATTCCTCATCTGTACCGGTTTTGATCACTTTGGTCTTCGGATCCGTTGTTCCCGCCATGGCACATACGGAGCCAAATCCGGAGCAAAGAAGCAGTACCGCAGTAAAAGCTCCCAGAAAAGAGATCAGCAATGAGCGTCCGCAGTACATTTTTCCTTCGTACTGAATCCGTCTATTTCCTTTGTCTTTTTGTCTCATTTCCGGGTTTTTGCTCATAAATTCCAACCTTTCATCTCAGCGCAGTACAAGCTCAGCGCAGTAC
>JAUNEM010000252.1 GCA_030525515.1 Eubacteriales bacterium | reverse complement strand
TGAGAAACATTCATCAATCAACAGCCGGACTTAAAGACAGGAAAAAGTAATCTGCGAAGAAAGAGGAGTCTGTTTTGAACTGGGAATTTATCAAAGAGGTCCTTCCGTTGTACCAGAAGGCGGCGGTATTGACGGTGAAAATCGGCCTTGCGGGCATCATACTCTCCATCCTGATTGGTCTTGCATGTGCTGCCATTCAGAACTACAGGATCCCGGTCATAAGTCAGATCATTTCCGTCTACATCGAGATCAGCCGTAATACTCCTCTTCTGATCCAGCTGTTTTTTATTTATTATGGTCTTCCCAAAATCGGGATCCGGACCAATCCCGAAATCTGCGGAGTGGCAGGGCTGGCTTTCCTGGGCGCAAGTTATATGGCGGAAGCCTTCCGAAGCGGAATCGATGCCATAGAACCCATACAGATCGAAAGCGCCTACAGTCTGGGGCTGAACCAAAAGCAGACCTTTCTGTATGTTGTATTTCCCCAGGCCTTATCCATCAGCATGCCGGCCTTTATGGCCAATGTGATTTTCCTGCTCAAAGAGACAAGTGTTTTCTCGGCGATCAGCCTTATGGATCTGATGTTTACCGCAAAGGATCTGATCGGTCTTTATTACCAGACTACAGAGAGTCTTTTTCTGCTGGTGGTCTTTTACCTGTTGATCCTGCTTCCGGTATCGCTGGCCGGGAGCCTGTTGGAGAAGAAGCTCCGCTACGCCGGATTCGGAACCTGATGTATGATTCTTCCTCACCGCGCAAGACTCGCATGCGGGTCTTGAATTCAATGGGACTCTGTAAAAAAAGGAGGCTCCGCTATGCCGGATTTGGGACTTGAAGTCCTGTTTAAAGGAAAAAATATTTCCAGGGTGCTCGGCGGCCTGGGTGTGGCCCTGCGCATCAGTCTTGTTTCGGTGATCATCAGTATCTTTGCCGGTATCATCGTCGGAATGCTGATGACCTGGAAAAATCCCATCAGCAGGGCGATCACGCGATGTTATCTGGAAATCGTACGGATCATGCCCCAGTTGGTACTGCTCTTTCTGGTCTATTTTGGCACGACAAGGGTTTTCGGCTGGAATCTGTCCGGAGAATTGTCCGCTATTATCGTCTTTTCTTTCTGGGGTACGGCGGAAATGGGAGACCTGGTCAGAGGAGCCGTTATGAGTATCCCTGTCCACCAGTACGAGAGCGCGGCTGCTCTGGGACTCACAGGAATACAGACCTATCGTTATATAGTTCTTCCACAGACAGTCAGGCGGCTGATCCCCCTGTCCATCAATCTGATCACCCGCATGATCAAGACGACCAGCCTGGTCCTGATGATCGGTGTTGTGGAAGTCCTGAAAGTCGCGCAGCAGATCATAGAGGCAAACCGGATGAGCAGCCCCAACGCCGCCTTTGGTGTTTATCTGACGGTGTTCCTGATGTACTTTGCCGCCTGCTGGCCAATCAGCATGCTGGCAAGATATCTGGAAAAACAATGGAGGTAAGAGAAAGTTGGAAACGGTATTGACGATCGACCACCTGAAAAAACAGTATGATGGCCTGACGGTACTGAAGGATATCAGCCTGACGGTACATGAGGGGGAAGTGATCGTTATTGTCGGTCCCAGCGGATGCGGCAAGAGCACTCTCCTCCGATGTATTAACGCGCTGGAGGAAATCCAGGGCGGTGAAATCCGTCTGGACGGAAATCCGATTTCAAAAAACAGTAAAAATCTTGCAGAAATCCGCCAGAAAATCGGAATGGTCTTCCAGAGCTATGAATTGTTCCCTCATCTGAATGTTCTGGACAACATCACACTTGCCCCGATCAAGGTCCAGAAGCGCTCCAGGGAGGAAGCCGCAAAAGAGGCAATGGCACTTTTGTCGCGCGTCGGACTTGAGGAAAAGGCGGACAGCTTTCCCAGGCAGCTCTCCGGCGGCCAGAAGCAAAGGGTCGCGATCGTGCGGGCCCTGTGTATGAACCCGGAGATCATGCTCTTTGACGAGGTGACTGCCGCCCTGGATCCGGAGATGGTCAGGGAAGTGCTGGACGTGATCCTGGAACTGGCAAACCAGAAAAAGACCATGCTGATCGTCACACATGAAATGCAGTTCGCAAGAGCTGTCGCGGACAGAGTCATCTTTCTGGACGAAGGCGTGATCAAAGAGGAAGGAAGCCCGGAAGAGTTCTTTGACTCACCCAAAACTCAAAGGGCCGGAGAATTTCTGAGGACATTCACTTTTGAGCGCAAGCATACAAATTAAATGATGCCGGATTCCTGTCGGGATGATGCCGGGGTTCTTCCGGGATGATGCCCGGATCCTGCCGGCTGAATGATATCGGAATCATACCTGCAGAACGATGATCAAAATGAATTTAACTCAAAACGATTTTCATTTAATCGGAAGAACTAAGCGATGAACAGCTGCATAAGCACATGTAATCAGGGAGGAAAAAATGAAAAAGTTACATAAATTGTCAGGTCTTGTCATTGCGTCCATACTGGCTGTCACACTCGCAGCCTGCGGTTCCTCAGGCTCCCCGCAGGGCGCTTCCCAGCAGGGAACGGACGCCGCGCTGCAGGAAACAGCTGCCGGCGCTGCCACGGACGTGCAGGCAGAAGCCGCAGATGCACAGGCAGAAGCCGCAGATACCGTCTATAGGACCCTGGATGAGATCAAAGAGAGCGGAACCATCAACATCGGTGTCTTTTCCGACAAAAACCCCTTCGGATATGTGGATGAAAACGGCGAATACCAGGGCTATGATGTTTATTTCGCCAGAAGGATCGGAGAGGATCTCGGCGTAGAGATCAATTATGTGTCGACAGAAGCCGCAAACCGTGTGGAATATCTGGAGACAGGTAAAGCGGATATCATCCTGGCCAATTTCACTGTGACTGCCGAAAGAGCCGAGAAGGTCGATTTCGCGCTTCCATACATGAATGTGGCGCTGGGCGTTGTCTCTCCCGACAGCCGGGTGATCAAGGATCTGTCCGAGATCGGTCCCGATGATCAGGTGATCGTCATCTCCGGAACGACTGCGGAGACCTATCTGATCGAAAACAATCCAGAGATCAGACTCCAGAAATATGATACCTACGCAAACGCAAAGAACGCTCTTGAAAACGGCAATGCCGCAGCGTGGGCGAATGACAACACGGAAGTAATAGCCTTTGCCCTGCAGAATCCGGGCTACACGGTGGGCATTCCTTCTCTTGGCAGCCAGGACACCATAGCTCCGGCAGTCTCCAAGGGAAATGAGACCCTGCTCAACTGGATCAACGAGGAGATCAGGGCCCTCGGAGAAGAGAATTTCTTCCATAAGGACTATGAGGAGACCCTGGCAGAGACTTACGGCCTGGACTACGAAGAGAGCCTGGTAGTGGAAGGCGGCGTTCCCGCCGCAGCAAGCGAGTAAGCAGTTCATACCAGACTCAAAT
>JAUNEM010000251.1 GCA_030525515.1 Eubacteriales bacterium | reverse complement strand
CATTACACGGGCCGTGTCATAAGAAGGCAGAGGCGGCAGCGCCGCCCTCTGCCCCCGGCCGGCCCGTGTCCGCCGCAAGGCGGAAAAATTCATTACACGGGCCGTGCCATAAGAAAAACCCCGGCAGGATTGCCGGGGTTCTCTGATTTCTTTTTGACATATACGCTGCCCTGACAGAGCGGCAGACTCTCTCCTTTCTGCCGTTTCAGCCGGGATAAACACAGCGCTCAAACAGATCATGTCCGGATCAGTTATACTTGCGCTTTCTGGCAGCTTCGGACTTTTTCTTGCGCTTTACGCTGGGCTTTTCGTAATGCTCTCTTTTACGAATTTCCTGCTGGATGCCCGCCTTTGCACAGCTTCTCTTGAAGCGGCGAAGTGCGCTGTCCAATGTCTCATTCTCTTTGACAATTACGCTTGACATATGCTCTACCCTCCCTTCAGTCCCCTCAGTTCGACACCGAATGTCCAGACTGAACAGGTTATTTATCATATTTCCGGTCAGGGGGCTGTTGTTTTTCCGATATTTTATCCCCTGAAAAAACATGCATTACAATTATAGCACAGAATCCTGATCCGTCAACAACTTTTGCAGAATCCTGCGGATGTTTTTTGCAATTTTTTGCCCGGCGTTTTTTGCCGTTTTTTGACCTGTTTTTTGCAGACGTTTTATTGAGAGTCCCGCGGTTGATTTTGTTTTTGGGCGTTTTGTTTTTACAAAATCCTGCAGATATTTCCGCCGCAGCCGGAAAAGGGGTTCTGCCAGGCCGGCAGATCAGGCCTTGAGCATATCCTGAAGCACACCGGAAGCCTTCTCGATCGCCGCGGGGATGCCCGCGGGATTCTTGCCGCCTGCCTGTGCCATGTTGGGACGGCCGCCTCCTCCGCCGCCGACTTCCTTCGCCACAGCCTTGATCAGGTTGCCCGCGTGGGCTCCCTTCTTGATGGCGTCGTCAGTCGCCATGGTCATCAGGCTGACTTTTCCGTCCTTTTCGGAGATGAGGAGGACAACGCCTCCGCCCATCTTCTCCTTGAGCTGGTCACCCAGGTCACGCAGGCCGTTCATATCGACGCCGGGCACTGCGGAGGCAAGGAACTTGACGCCGCCGATCTCCCGGACTTTGTCCATGACATCGCCCAGAGCGGACTGTGCCTGTTTTGCCTTGAGGGACTCGACTTCGCTGCGGGCTGCCTTGAGCTCTTCCTGCAGTTTTTTGATATGATCCGCAAGAGTCGCGGGAGTCGCCTTCACCAGGGAAGCAGCCTCGTTGATCTCGTGCTCCATCTCTTCATAGTAGGCGCGTACGTTGTCGCCGGTCAGAGCTTCGATTCTGCGGACGCCGGCAGCAACACCGTTCTCGGACAGGATCTTGAACTGGCCGATGCGGCTGGTATTGTCCACGTGAGTTCCTCCGCACAGCTCTGTGGAAAAATCACCCATTTTGACAACACGGACTTCATCGCCGTACTTCTCGCCGAACAGAGCCATGGCTCCGCTCTTCTTGGCGTCTTCAATGCTCATAATGGCAGTACTGACATTCAGGCCCTCGCCGATCTTCTCATTGACAAGATCCTCGACCTTTTTCAGCTCTTCGGCAGTCATGGCCTGATAGTGGCTGAAATCGAAACGGGTCCTGCCCGCATCCTGATAAGAACCCTTCTGTTCGACATGGGTGCCGAGAACTTCGCGCAGGGCCTTCTGCATCAGGTGGGTCGCGCTGTGGTTGCGGCAGGTGTCGCGGCGCTCTTTTTCATCGACCGAAAGAGTCACTTCATCTCCCATCTTGAACATGCCGGAGGTGACCACGCCGATGTGTGCAACCTTCTGTCCGGAGACCGGCTCTGTCTTCTCGACCTTAAAGGTTGCAGTCCCGCAGGTGATGACGCCGGTGTCGCCGACCTGGCCGCCCTTTGTCGCGTAGAAGGGGGTCTTCTCAGTGATGATGGCTGCGCGCTGACCGTCTGTGACAGCGTCCGCGACCTCATCGGGACCGGTCTTCTCGCCCTTTTCATCTGTATCAGCCAGATGTGCCAGAGCGACGATTTTGGAAGTATCTGTGAGGCGGTCGTAGCCGGTGAACTCGGTCACGAGCGCAGCATCCATCTGGTCATAGACAGTCGCCGCGGCGCCGCTCATGCTGGTCTTGATCCAGGAACCCTTGGATTTCTGTCTTGCCTCTTCGCGGGCAGCCTCAAAGCCTGCCTGGTCGACGGTGCAGCCGTTCTCGGCAGCCACGTCCTCGGTGGAGTCGATGGGGAATCCATAGGTATCATAAAGAAGGAAGGCATCCTTGCCGGAGATCTCGGTCTTTCCTTCCGCTTTGAGTTTTTCCAGCATACCGTTCAGGATCTCGAGACCCTGGTCGATGGTCTTTTCAAAGCGCTCTTCCTCCAGACGGATGTTGTTGAGGATAAACTCCTGCTTCTCCTCCAGCTCGGGATAACCACCCTTGGAACCTTCGATGACAGCCTTTGCCAGAGTGGTCATAAAGGCCTCGCGGATGCCCAGCTTGCGGCCCTGACGGATGGCGCGGCGGATCAGGCGGCGCAGAACGTAACCCCGGCCCTCGTTGGTGGGCATGATGCCGTCGGAGATCATGAAGGTCGTGGAACGGATGTGGTCGGTGATGATGCGGACGGAGACGTCTGTCTCGTGATCTTTGCCGTACTCACAGTGAGCCAGCTCGCAGACCTTGTCGCGAAGGGCGCGCACGGTATCTACGTCAAAGAGGGACTCGACGTCCTGGACCGCGACGGCCAGGCGCTCCAGGCCCATGCCGGTATCGATGTTTTTCTGTACGAGCTCGGTGTAGTTGCCGTGCCCGTCGTTGTTGAACTGGGAGAAGACGACGTTCCAGACTTCCATGTAGCGGTCGCCTTCACCGCCCATGACGTCCTCGGGGCCATTGCCCCACTTCTCGCCGCGGTCATAGTAGATCTCGGTGCAGGGGCCGCAGGGACCGGAGCCGTGCTCCCAGAAGTTGTCTTCTTTGCCGAACTTATAGATGCGGTCCGCCGGAATATGCATGGTGTTCAGCCAGATATCGTAGGCCTCGTCGTCGTGCTCATAGACAGACGGATAGAGGCGGTCAGGATCCAGGCCGACCCACTCAGTCAAAAATTCCCAGGCCCACGGAATGGACTCTTTTTTGAAATAATCGCCGAAGGAGAAATTGCCCAGCATCTCAAAGAAGGTGCCGTGGCGGGCGGTCTTGCCTACGTTCTCCAGATCGCCGGTGCGGATGCACTTCTGGCAGGTCGTCACGCGGGTGCGGGGCGGAATCTCCTGTCCGGTGAAATAAGGCTTCAGGGGCGCCATACCGGAATTGATGATCAGAAGGCTCTTGTCGTTGTGGGGAACAAGGGAAAAGCTGTTCATACGCAGATGTCCCTTGCTCTCGAAAAACTTCAAAAACATCTCGCGCAGCTCATTTA
>JAUNEM010000063.1:7277-13300 GCA_030525515.1 Eubacteriales bacterium | reverse complement strand
CGCTCGGCAGGATTGGAATCAAGAAGGTCCAGGCTGGCAATGGTCTTTTTGTGGGTCAGATATCCTGCGCACCAGATCATGACCCAGGAAAAGAGGGGCACGAAAATTGTCATGCCGAAGCAGAACCGGAGCATGCCGGCACTGTTTTCGTTTCCGGCCACCGCCAGGATAAAAGTCACCAGATACAGTCCGACCAGAAGAAGGATCGCGACCACGGCGATGATACGGCGCAGTCCCCACTCTGAGGAGCCCTTGTCCGAAGTTTTCTCTGTCCCTGCTTCCGGGGCCTTTTTCCCGGCGGGAGAAGGATTTTCAGCGGGATGATTTCTGCTCTTGTCTTTCGCATTTTCCATCTGATCTCAGCTCTCTTTCCCTCCCCCGCGGGAGTACTGTTTCGCTCAATCGCCGCCGGCTAATGTATCCGCCGGCCGCAGGAGTATTTCTTCAGCGGTAAATGATGTCCTTCCTGCCGGGGCCGTTGGACACCATGGTGATCGGATATCCGATCTCTTTTTCTATAAATTCGATGTAATTGCGGCAGTTGGCCGGAAGATCCTCGTATTTGGAGATTCCCCGGATGTCGCACTTCCAGCCGGGAAGCTTGACGTAAACGGGTTTCGCTTTCTGCAGGAGTCTGGTCACAGGGAACTCCTTTGTCTGCACGCCGTCGATTTCGTAGGCGACGCACACCGGGATCTCGTCGAGATAGCCCAGGACGTCCAGAACTGTGAAGGCCACATCGGTGCACCCCTGCAGGCGGCAGCCGTAGCGGGAAGCCACGCAGTCGTACCAGCCCATGCGGCGGGGTCTGCCGGTGGTGGCGCCGTACTCGCCGCCGTCTCCGCCTCGTCTGCGGAGTTCATCCGCCTCATCTCCGAAGATTTCGGAGACGAACTCGCCCGCGCCCACTGCGGAGGAATAGGCCTTGTTCACAACGACCACTTTTTCAATCGCGTAGGGAGGGATTCCGGCACCGATCGCGCCGTAAGCCGCGAGGGTGGACGAAGATGTCACCATGGGGTAAATGCCGTGGTCGGGATCCTTCAGAGTGCCCAGCTGGCCCTCCAGCAGGATGGTCTTGTCTTCACGGATGGCCTGCTCCAGGTACTCGCTCACGTTTCCGATGTAGGGAGCAACCATGTCCCTGTAGCTGTGGATGGTCTCCAGCAGGGCTTTTTTGTCGATGGGATCCCTGTGATAAAGATGGATCAGGAGGATGTCCTTCTGGACACAGATCCTCTCGATTTTTTCCATCAGGGCGTCGTCATCCATGAAAAGCTCATTGACCTGCCAGCCCACCTTGGCAAATTTATCAGAATAAAAAGGAGCGATTCCCGACTTGGTTGAGCCGAAGGACTTTCCGGCCAGTCTCTCCTCCTCACACTCGTCAAACAGCACGTGATAGGGCATGACGACCTGGCAGCGGTCGGAGATCATCAGGTTGGGAGCGGGAACGCCCCGGTCTTCGATGCTTTTCAGTTCATTCATCAGAATCGGGATGTTGAGAGCAACACCGTTTCCGATAATGTTCATAATTTTCTGATGAAAAACACCCGAAGGAAGTGTGTGCAGGGCAAATTTGCCGTAATCATTGACGATCGTATGGCCGGCGTTCGCTCCGCCCTGGAAACGGATGACTACATCCGCCCCGTCGGACAAGGTGTCAGTGATCTTTCCCTTGCCTTCATCTCCCCAGTTTGCTCCTACAACAGCTTTAATCATTTTCTTTTTCCTCCATGTCGTAATTCAAAACCCATATACTACTGACTGGATGATATGAGCTGCCCGCCTGACGGAAAGCACGAAAATCCAAATTCGGTCCGGCAAAAGGATCCTTTGGCCGGCAGCTCATGATATTGATACTTTGTCAGGGTCAGACGTTGATCTCGGCCTCGAGGCCCAGAAGGCCGCGGTTGGCATCGAGAATGGGACGGATCACTTCCGCCAGGTAGCGCTCCACCTGGTGAGGGGCGCAGCCGACATAACGGGCAGGGTCCATCGTCTTCTCAAGATCTTCGAGGGTCATTCCGAAGGCCGGATCCGCGGCAATGAGCTCCAGCAGGTTGTTGTCAAGACCTTCCTCTTTGACCCGGCGGCCTGCCTGCATGGACAGGGTGCGGATCTTCTCGTGAAGCTCCTGACGGTCTCCGCCTGCCTTGACGGCATCCATCATGATGTTCTCGGTCGCCATGAAGGGCAGCTCGGAGCGGAGCCTCTTCTCAATGACCTTGGGATAGACCTTGAGGCCGTCTGTGACGTTCAGGCACAGGTCCAGGATGCCGTCTACCGCGAGGAAGGCCTCGGGGACGGAAATCCGCTTGTTGGCGGAGTCATCCAGCGTGCGCTCGAACCACTGAGTTCCGGCAGTGACCGCGGGATTGAGCACGTCAGCCATCACATAGCGGGAAAGAGAACAGATCCTCTCACTCCGCATGGGATTGCGCTTGTAAGCCATGGCGGAGGACCCGATCTGTGTCTTTTCGAAGGGCTCTTCAACCTCCTTCAGATGCTGAAGAAGGCGGATATCTGTGGCCATTTTCATGGCTGCGGAAGCGATGATCCCCAGGGCGTTCAGGACGATCGTGTCCAGAAGGCGGGGATAGGTCTGGCCGGAAACCGCAAAGCAGCGGTCAAAGCCCATTTTTTCCGCCAGCATGGGATCGAGGCGGTCCACTTTGTCCAGGTCGCCGTCGAACAGCTCCAGGAAAGAGGCCTGTGTGCCGGTAGTTCCCTTGCTGCCAAGCAGCCTCAGGCTGCCGGCCGCATGCTCGACTTCGCTGAGGGCAAGCTCAAATTCCTGCATCCACAGTGTCGCGCGCTTGCCGACCGTCGTGGGCTGCGCGGGCTGGAAATGAGTAAATCCCAGAGTGGGAAGCGACTTGTATTCATCCGCAAAAGCAGCCAGCTTGGCCAGCACATTGATCAGCTTGCCCCTCACCAGACTGAGGGCATCACGCATGATGATGATATCCGTGTTGTCACCGACGTAGCAGCTGGTGGCGCCGAGATGGATGATTCCCTTGGCCTTGGGGCACTGCAGACCATAGGCGTAGACATGGCTCATGACGTCGTGCCTGACGATCTTTTCACGGGCTTTGGCCTCTTCATAATTGATGTCCTCAGCATGTGCCTTCAGCTCGGCGATCTGCTCGTCCGTAATATCCAGTCCCAGTTCCTGCTCGATCTCGGCAAGCGCGATCCACAGCCTTCTCCAGGTGCGGAATTTCATATCCTGAGAAAAGATATACTGCATTTCCCTGCTCGCATACCGCTCGGAGAGCGGGCTTGAATATCTGTCTGTCGCCATCTTCTCTGTCCTTTCTGACCTTACTGACCTATCTGATCAAAAGTCCTCTGCCGGTTCTGAATTTCCTTATTTAAACTTACTTTTGTGTGATCTCAAAAATACGGAAAAAAGAATATAACAGCTTCCTCTCCGCGTCAAGAAAAAAAGCGCATATACAGCCATATACCACACAGGCATATAAAAAACACAGCTGTGCCCTGATGGTGAAAACGTTTATAAAAAACACAGCTGTGTCCTGATAGTAATAATGCAAAAACACAGCTGTGTCCGATGAATCTGTGTCACACCGACGCTGTCACCCTCTGGCGGTAGTCCTCCTGCATTCCCTTGAGGGTATTGCCAAGCCTGGAGGAAAAGGCCTCGGTCTGGTTCTCCCGGCGCAGCTGGCGAAGTCTGCGCAGCTGGCGGCTCTCGCTTCCGGATTTAAAGCGGCTCTCTGCTTTTGCCGCGCGCTGCTCAACCTGATAGGCACTCTCGTAAAAATCCGGATTTTCCTCCAGAAAGCGCCGGTAGGAATCCCCGTCCATGTACATGTACAGGGAGGCCACATACCAGAAAGCGTAATCCGACGCGGGCGAGAGCTCATAGGCCTTGCGGAAGCAGTCGGCAGCCCTCTCGAAGAGGAAGCTGTCGGCGTAGTGAAGCCCTTTTTCCTTCCAGATCTGGGCTCGGGTTCCGCGTTCCATATCGGGAAGCTTATCCAGAAGCTCCGTATAGGTATTCTGTGCCTGGCGCATATGACCTCTTCCAGCCAGGGCCTGGGCGCGGGAGAGGTCTCTGGAGATCGACTCCATCCCCCGTCCTTTTTCCATCTGCGCAATAACTCTCGCGGTCTCTCCGGCAGGAAGGCAGGCACATTCCCGCAGGATCGTTCCCACGAAATCCCGGGGCGTATGGCGTCCGCGGAGCTGTCCCCGCAGAATCCTTCCCAGCTCGTGCATTCCGCAGGATTCGGACAGCCAGTCCGCCAGGGCGGGGTCCATGATTTCCTCGTCCATAAAGTCCGCACACTGCGCGAGCGAATAGCAGAGTTCCTCCGCGGAATATACATTCCGCTCGATCTTGCGTATTCTGTATGGGGTATCGGCGAGCCTTCCCGCCACAGTCAAAATCCTGCCCATCGATCTGTCCTCTTGTAACCTGTATCCTTATCTTCTGCCGCTTCTGTTCCGCTCTTTTTCTGCCGGCCCCGCTGATGCTTTTTCTGCCGGCCCCGCTAAAACGTTTTTCTGCCGGCTGCGTTTTTTCGCTTCTTCTGCCGGCAGGCTTCTGCCCGGAGTTCTTTTCGGTCACACCGTAAAGGTCTCCTCCCAGACACCTCCCATGGAAGGGAAAATCTCCCCGAATCCCATATCGGTCACCTGGACTCTCAGACGGTCAGCCCCGGGCATGGTCAAAAGTACACGGATTCGCGTCGTCCGGTCCGGCCTCTCGGGAATTCCGTCCAGCCGCACAGTCAGCTGCCGGGGTTCTCCGCCCGTCACCGGCGTGCGCACCAGGCTGAAATCCTGACCGCTCTCCAGGATAAAGTCCTCTTCGACCTCGGCGTTATACCATTTCACTCCGGCGTCGAGAAGCACATGATATCCCATCTGCTCACGCAGCAGGACTTCGATCCCGATATTGGAGCGCAGCGCGTCCTCCGAGAGAAAAATGCTCTCGGGGATTTCCGACGGCCTGTCCGCGTGCAGCAGGGCACTGTAAGCCGCGCCCTTGCTGAAGAGGTTTTCGCCCCGGAAGACACGTCTGCCCCGGCACAAAAAGACTGCCGCCTCCTTCATCCATCCGCCGTCAAAGCCCTCTCCCGTCAGATACACGGCCGAGGCCTCGTTCTTTGCCAGTATCTCCTGGACAGCGGCGGTAAACTCCCTGTCTTTGCTCACCGGAGGCAGAGCCGGGTCGATTTCGCCGGTCTCCGACTCGGTCCAGTAGACCACAGGACTCGTCCTGCGGTTGTACAAAAGGGTCGAAAAGCGGATGCTGCCGTCCGTCCCGTACTCACACAGCAGCATGCCCGCGCGTCTCTGTTCCGCGTCCTGCATGAGCATATAGTTGAAAAAAGACTCCTGGTGGCTCTCGCACAGCACCTGCTGGACATTGAATCCCAGTCTGCCGAAAGCCCGCTGGATCATCTGCTCTGTGGAATAGTCCATGACGGGAGCCGTGAACACCACCGCTGCGATCTGCTCCGGCGCGATCATGGGTTCCAAAAGGGAAAGGCATCTGCGCAGATACAGAGCCAGAAGAGCTCCGGGATGATAATCCTCTCCCTCGATCCGGACCGGGACATCCTCCTGCACTTTGCGCAGCAGCGAAGTCACTGCCGTTCCCTCGCCTTCACGGTCGGCCTCCAGTGCCTGGTCTCCGACGATCCAGACAGGGGAATCCTTCAGCTTGCACAGAGCCAGCGGAATATTGTAGGCTTCCTGCCCCTGGACCGCGGAAAAGGTCACCGGTTCCCTGGAGACTCCTCCCGTCGCCGCGTTGACAAAGCCGCGCCCGAAGCGGGCCCTCTTATTATATAAATATGAAATCTGGCAATACTCATCGCAGAGATCGATTCCCAGCATGAACTTGCCTGCCGGTGATTTCGAAATAATCATATTCTGGTTTATTCCTCACGTTGATCTGTCTTATGTCATTGACCGGCGCACCCTGCGTCCCCGTTTTCTATCGCCGGTGTCCTGTGCCCAGTTTCCGGTTTCCAGCTTCCAGT
>JAUNEM010000063.1:4184-7267 GCA_030525515.1 Eubacteriales bacterium | reverse complement strand
CGCCAGCCTTCCGGCCCCCTCAATGACGGAAAAGCTCATTTTTCCGTGTCCTGTTTCCGGTTTTCTGCGTCAGCCTTCCGGCCCCCTCAATGACGGAAAAGCTCATTTTCCAGATAACTTCTGCGGTAATAGCCTGTCAGAAGAGAAAGGGCTTCATCGTAGTCCCTCAGCGCAGCCGCCCGGGTCGTCTCATTGATCAGCCCGAAGCGTCCGGAACAGTTTTCCAGAATCCTGGCATCCTGTCCGATCATTCCGCTCTGGACAACATGCTTTTCCTGGGGATCATCCGTAATATAGTAGTGCATCTGCTCCCCGTAAAAAAGGAGAAAACCCGACACGAAAAAGTTTCTGTACATCTCCTTCATGGGACGCGAGCGGTAATTGCCGGTCTCGCCCCTGCGGGACGTCGTATAGTGGAAAGTAATATGTTTTTCCTTCTCTCCGGACAGGGACAGGGAATGGTACTGTACAAGCGTCTCCTCCGCATACAGATCCAGGCGGTCGTCATATCCCGGGAACTGCCTGTAAAAAGGAAAAATAATTCCTTTGGACAGGAGGACCGAGAGGCTGGCCGCAGCGGCATCCTTCTCCCTTTGTGTAAAGTCACCCTGCCGGATGGAAAGTTCTTTCAGAAAGGCAATACGGCAGATGTCTTCAATAGAATCTCTGCCTTCGGCGATCGTCGCGGCGACCAGTTCGGTCATCCTGTTGCCCATGGAGAATCCGCCCGAAAAGGCGAAATCCGAATACTGGGCCAGGGCGGGCAGGAAAGCGTCTCCCAGCTGGTCCCCCTGGCTGACAATCATCCGGGCGTGATCCTGAGAAACAGCACCGCTGAACAGGGTCTGGCGGACAATCCTGATGTCCAGGTCCCTGGTCGGAACCGCCTTGTCCGCACAGGCTTTGCGGAGACTTCGGAGTTCCTCCGAGAGCCCGGGCAGGGCCGCGGAGAGCCTTTCAAGCAGGAGGCTGTCTGTGTTTCCGCGCAGGAAGGCCTCCCATCCGAGGGGAATGACCGCGGTTTCATATCCATTTTCCCAGGGGAGTCCCAGGCAGATTCTGCCCAGGAGCCGGGCGTCCACCGCGTTACTTCCGTAGGCGAGCAGCCACTTGACTGCCCTCTCATATTCACCGCTCTCCTCCAGATATCTGAGTAAAAGCGCGCGTTCGTCCGGGCTGCACTGGGCCGGGTCCGCTTTCTGCAGGAAGAAGCGGCTGTATTCCTCTTCTCTGCCGGTCTCAGCCCCCTCCGCGTACAGAGGATCATTGCCGCCGGCTGAGGATCCGTCTCTTATGCCCGCTGCCGATCCTGTCGCGGATTCGTCTCTTACGCCTGCTGTTGCGGTCTCCGTACCCGTGGCAGCTTTCCCGCCGGCGGACGCCGTTTCCCTGCTGTCCCCGAAGGACCGCCTGCAGCTCTCCAGACACAGGAGCAGCAGCTCCGTGCGCGCGGCTGTTGTCAGAAGACCGCTGTCCAGAAGCCTTCCTGCCGCCTCCGCTTTCTCCGGTGTAAGTCCGGCAAGCTTCTTTTCCCGTTCTCCATAGCCGATCTGAAGAGCGAGCTCATAGGCATTGTCAGAAAAGCTTTTCCCGGCAGAGGAAACAGGCCTTGCCGCAGTCTTCGTGCCCTGCAGATTTCTTCCCGCCCCGACAGACGGCTCCTCCTGATGGCTGCCGGGCTTTTTTCCTCCGGGCTCCTGGTCTTTCTTTTGAATAGTCTGAATCGCCTGAGTCGGTTGAATAGGTTGAATAGGTTTTTCCTGAAGATCCACTGCGAAAGGCAGACTTCCCGCATAGCGGCAGCCCTCCGCATCCTCAAGAAAGATCGTATTGGCATCTCCGTACACCGACATGGGGGCCACGCCGCCCTTGATCGGGAAGACCTGCTCCCTGCGGAAACGGTCGTAGATCAGGACCGCCATGCAGGCCCTGGCCGCTGTCGTGCGAAGAAGGGCATTGCAGCCTGCAGGAAGGCGGAACTCCGAATCGTCGGGAGGTGTACTGCGCTGGCAGTACTCCTCGAGATTAGTCAGACTGACTGACTCCTCCAGGGCGCGCTTGTACCATCCGTGCGCGCGGGGGGAAATATCCTGTCCCCGGATCAGCAGAATGCAGAGAGCGCGCAGAAGCTGCGCCCTCATACCGGCGAGCGCATCGACCTCCAGGGAGGAGCAGAGCGCTCTGTAGAGAAGCGGAGAGAAACTCTTCTTTTTTTCAGCCAGAGAGATCATGACCTCTGCCGCTTTGTCCGTCAGAACATTATTGCGTGCCGCGTACCAGAGCACAAGGAGTCCGAAATCGTCCTTGACCCAGCGCTCCTGCACGCTGCTTCCGGGCAGCAGAATCCGGGGATCTTCCTTCACCATCTCCCAGGCGTCGATCCAGATCACAGGGCTGTTGCAGCCGTTCTCGTACTGGTGTCTGAGAAAATTCCAGCGCGCTCCTGTCCCGGGCGCGTACTCCTCCGCCAGATCCATCAGCATCCAGGCCGTCTGCCAGCTGCTCTTCGCGCGGTAAACACTCTTGAGGAAGCGAACCACCTTGCTGCGCAGCTGTACATCCTCCTCCCTGCAGCGGGCGTAGAGATACTGCCTGTAGCAGTAGGCATCCTCCTGCTCTCCTGTAAAGCGGGCGGAAAAATTCACTGCGGAATCTGTTCCGGCATATCGAACCGAGATGCGAGAAAGCTCCCGCTCCGCCTCGGCCTTCTGCCCCCGCATGATCAGCATATGGACCCTGTAAAGACGGGGGATCAGGTCCCTGTGACTGAGCCTGGCGATCTCATCGATCATTCGGTCAGCCTGCAGCTCCAGATCCGCATGGGCGCGGGTGTCTGTCAGCCGGAAATCAACATAGAGCCTCATCAGCTGCAGCTCGAGAAGGTGCAGCTCCCGTTCCTGCCTGCGCCTGACGGTCGGGACCGGAGGCAGACTGTGCACCTCGACCGGGACCTCTGTCTCATTAAAAGGCCCCCTGACGATGACACGCCCGAAATTTCTGCCTGTATGAAGGGCGGCGCGATTGACCGGAATCCTGACTGTAAAAATACACTCGGGCTCGCCCGTCTCCTCCTTGCCGAAGAC
>JAUNEM010000063.1:0-4084 GCA_030525515.1 Eubacteriales bacterium | reverse complement strand
CCGCGGCCTGAGAGAGATCTGCTTCCGGCCCCTGCTGCCTCATATCACCGTTCTGTCCGCCCGCAGCACCCGCTTCCTGCACCCGGGGAAACTCCGCCGGAACAGCAAAAGGAGCAGACGGAAGAAACCTTCCCTCTGCCTGGATCGTAAGCCCCAGATGCCCCGTCCCGATCTTCCTGATCTGAAGGGGAATATAAACCAGATCGTCCTGGGGAGCCTGCTGCTGTCTGACCGGCCCTCCGCCCAGCCCCCGGCTGCGCACTCTCTGCCGGTGGGCTTCCAGAGCCCGTTCCGCGCGCGTCCCCGCCATGCGGCTGTCAGCCCTGCCGGCCCTGCCTTCCGTCTGCAGGAAAAGGCTCTTATCAACGGGTTCAAAAATCGTTTTCTTTTTTCCGCATGCCGCGATCAGAAACTCCTCCACATTCTGCCGGTTGTTCTTCAGCATCGAGAGTCCCCGGTAGAGAGTCCTGTCCGCATCCTCTGTCAGGATCCGCGGAAAGCGATTGCTGTAAAAAAAGTCAACTGCCAGTTCAAAATCCCTGTCCGCAAGCTCAAGAAAATCTCTCTTATCGCGAATATCGGAAAAAAGGGCATCCGCCTCTTCATCCATGAGACGATCCGGGTTCTTTGACAAGGCCTCTGCGTCCCTCTGCCCCCGGAGTTTTCCCGCGTCCGGAGAATTCAGACTTCCTCTTGTCTGCAGGGGCTTTTTCCTGGGGATCACCCCCGCCCCGCTGACCCGGACCCTGTAGGGAATGCTGTACTCGCCGAAAGGGGAAATCACACGAAAATAGCCGCTGACCGTCCTTCCCGGGGCGATCCCCCGCGAATCAAACTGCCAACGTATATATCCGGTTCCGTCCGCGGCAGGGGCAAACTGCTCCCTGACGCCGCGCATACACCGCTCGGAAGGATAGACATAACCTCTTGCGGGCTTTCCTCCGCCGTGGCGCACCCGGATCACTCCCTCCCTGCCGGTCTCCGCCTCTGTTTCAAAAGACAGCTCCGCGGGCTCGAATATGAGCCCCTCATCCGGGATGTGGAAGGCCGCGCCCTGCATATTTTCTTTGGTGTAAAAATCTCTCATATAAACACAGTCCCCTTTCCGGACTTGCCCGCCTGAAGGCACAGAAAAAAGATGCCGTGCGCCGTTTTTGTCCCGGAACACCGAATCTGTCTTCTCCACGTCAGGGTCAGCAAACCCGTCAAAGTGGATTATAACATACTTTTCAGTTCCTCGTACAGTTCACAGAATCACTTGCGGTTCGGCAGGGCGAACCTTCCCTTTCCGAACTGCCCCCGTTCCTGTCTCCCGTCTCCCCTTCGGGCAAATCTGTACTGTAGCACGGATCACGCAAAAGGGAAAACTCCCCTGTGCCGGCTGATCGGAATCTTGTGATCAGTCAGCCGCAGGGGAGTCGTATTCATAACAGCGAATGCCGGTTCAGCTCATGATCAGCTCATTTGGCACCGGCCAGGATCATCATGATCTCGTTGCTGCGGGTGACGAATGTGGCCATCTCATCGCCGGTCAGAGGCTCGTTCTGGAGTACAGCAAGGTCATACAGCTGCTCGCAGATGAGTTTGGTGTTGGCGTCTTCCTCGTCCTCGCCGTGGGCCAGGATGTACTGTACCAGAGGGTGTGCGGAATTGAGCACAAGGGTCTGGCCCTCTTTGCCCATATTGCCCATGCCGAAATCCATGCCGTTCATGGAGTACATCTTCATCATGTCCTTCATGCGGCGGGTGCGCTCGTCCACAGTGAGCATGGAGGAGACAGCGGAGTCCTTCAGGGTCTCAAGCTTGACAGTGAGCTTGTCGTCGTTCAGTGCCTTGCGCACGATTTTGACGAGCTTCTCGCCGTCCTCTTTGAGCTTCTCTTCATCCTTTTCAGCGGCGTCACCAGCGCGAAGCGCATCCTGCAGGTCCGCGTCGATCCTGGCGAAGTGGATGCCCTCGTTCTTTGCCTCCAGCTGGGAGATGAAGGGCTGGTCGATGTTGTTGTTGAGGACGAAGGCCTGCATGCCGTTCTCGCGGAACATACGCACATACTGGCTCTGCTGCTCGACATTGGTCACATAATAGATCGTGCGGTCCTTCTTCTCTTCTTTCTCATCGCCTTCACCGTCCTTGCCGGCTTCGGAATCGGCGAGATCGCCATCGCTCACGACCTCTGCCTCGACAGTCTCGCCGTTTTCATCCTCCGCACTCTCAGTGTCCACGTCCTTCGCGTTCACTTCCAGGGCCTCAGGCAGGGTGAGATACTTGCCGTCCAGATCCTTAAAGAGGATGTAGTCGGTCATCTTTTCACAGAACTTCTCATCCTTCAGGCAGCCGTACTTGATGAAGGGGCTGATGTCGTCCCAGTACTTGTCGTAGTTCTCTTTGTCGGTCTTGCACATGCCTGCCAGCTTCTCGGCAACCTTTTTGGAGATATAATCGGAAATCTTCTGGGCAAAGCCGTCGTTCTGCAGAGCGCTTCTGGAGACATTGAGGGGCAGGTCGGGGCAGTCGATGACGCCCTTGAGCAGCATCAGGAACTCGGGGATGACTTCCTTGATGTTGTCGGCGATGAAGACCTGGCTGTTGTAGAGTTTGATCACGCCCTCCGCGTTCTCATATTCCAGGTTGATCCTGGGGAAGTAGAGGATTCCCTTGAGGTTGAAGGGATAATCCATGTTCAGGTGGATCCAGAACAGGGGCTCCTTGTAATCGTGGAAGACCTTGCGGTAAAACTCCTTGTAGTCATCGTCCGTGCAGTCCCTGGGGGCCTTGGTCCAGAGCGGATTGGGATCATTGATGAGAATGGGACGGCGGCGGATCTTCAGCCTCTTCTCCTCAGGCTTCTCTTCCTCCGCGTCTTCTCCTTCTTTTTTCTCAGCGGCGGGCTTCTTCTCGGGCTCGATGACCTCGATGACCACGTCGTCGGGTCTGCGCTCGGACTCGTCGATGATCTCTGTCATTTTGGTGTTGTTCTCGGACAGATAGATCTCGACCGGCATGAAGGAGCAGTACTTCTCGATGACTTCCTGGGCGCGATAGTAATTGGCAAACTCCACGCAGTCCTCGGACAGGTGAAGGGTCACAGTCGTGCCGACCTTGTCATAGCTGCCGTCATCCATGGCGAAGGTGCTGCCTCCGTCGCACTCCCAGTGCACGGCTTTGGCGCCGTCCTGGTAGGACAGGGTGTCGATCTCGACCAGCTCCGCAACCATGAAGGAGCTGTAAAAACCGAGACCGAAATGGCCGATGATCTGGTCGTCGCTGGCCTTGTCCTTATATTTCTCGAGGAAGGCCTCAGCGCCCGAAAAGGCGATGTTGTTGATATATTCCTTCACCTCGGCGGCGGTCATGCCCAGGCCGTTGTCGGTGACTTTGATGGTCTTCTCCTGGGGGTCGACTACGATGTCGATCCTGGGTTTGAATCCCTCCGGCAGCTCATAGTCGCCCATCATATCCAGCTTTTTGAGCTTGGTGATGGCATCGCAGCCGTTGGAGATCAGTTCCCTGTAAAAAATATCGTGATCCGAATAAAGCCATTTCTTGATGATCGGAAACATGTTTTCGCTGTTAATTGATAAGGGTCCTCTTTCCATTGCCATTTCAATACCTCCTGACGAATTCGATCCGTTGTATTCATTCATGCCTGTGGTCTGACCCGCGTTCACAAAACATTGAAAGATCCATTCCATGAAGCGGTGCCGCAGACTGCATATGACGCAAACGATAAAAGTGATTAAAGCGATTGAAGCAGCGCTCCGGCAGGCGCCTTCTGCGCTCCCGCATGCTGCTCCGGACTTAACTGCGTTAACAGGCGGAAAAGGAAGGCAGCTTGCGCTCCCGTATTCCACGCAGCAGTTTGTCACTTTTCAAAACTGTTCTGAACGAAACTGTTCTAAACATAGAAGATTGTAGTCTCAGAAGAAAGAAAAGTCAACAGAAAATTAGCACTCATTCGAAATGAGTGCTAACACAATTTCTATAGTATAAATTCCATTACAAAAAACCGTTACAAAAATATAATCACAAAAGTTCTGTCACAAAAAATTTCCGGCATAAAAATTCCGTCAAAAATAATTCCGCC
>JAUNEM010000250.1:1962-3455 GCA_030525515.1 Eubacteriales bacterium | reverse complement strand
TACCATTTTCAGCGTGTTGATGAAGGACTCCACACCGGAGCTGCTCAGAACACGGTCACTTTCCCTGAGCTGTTCCAGAATAGAAAGACAACAGGAGAGCCTTGCCCTGGCCAGTGTACTGATTTCCTTTCGCTGCCAGGTCAGCATCAGATAGGTGCAGGCCGGTTCCTCCGGATCCATGTCCGCTTCTTTCGCGATCCGCATCACAGCTCTGATAAAGGACTTTTCCTTTCCCTCCCTGAGCTTTTTCAGTTGAGGATGTGCCCTCAGCAGCGCAATGAGCGCCTTTCCGATCTTGAAAGTGAGCTCCCCGTACTCGGCCAGTTCGTCCGCGTAAAAAGAAGACGATACCTCGCACACAGTGAAGGGAGAAATGATACCTTCATTGACGGCGGAATCAAAGCCGTACTGGTAGATCTCTCTGCCCAGGGAGCGGGACAGGACTTCATCATTCGATGTACCGAACGGTGTAGCTGACAGTCCCAGGCACAGATACAGCTCCTTTTCGCGAAGCGCAGAAGCATGAGCCCCTTCCAGAAAACCAAAGATTTTTCTGTTCTCTTTGCTTGTATAATGGTGACATTCATCGCAGATTAACAGGACGTGCCTTTGCAGTGCCAGGTCTCTCCGGATGTGCCCCGCAAGCGAATCCCTCGCGGAGTTAATGATATATATGATCACATGACGATCAGGATCATCCCTTTTTCCACCTCCAAAAAAGCCCGGACGCCACTCATCCGGACCGGACTGATGGAGAAGCGCCATCTCCCACTGATGGGCAAGCGGAATCGTAGGCACCACGATCCGGACCATCAGATCCGGATACAGCGCTCTTGCCTGTGCGATTGCTGCAAGCGCCAGAAAGGTCTTTCCGGCGCCGGTCACCACATTGGCGATTCCCCTGTAATGATTATTCTTCCAGGCGTCGAGACACTCCCTCTGCCACTTGTACAGCTTTTTTTCATATGCCGGCATAGACTCTTCCCTGCAGACAAATTGAACATGGTCATATATATTCGTTTCGAAAATCTCTCAGGTGAGACAAACACCAGTACACCGCGCAGAGAATACAAGCTGATTTTCGCAGGGGGTACCAAATGCAAGTATACAGGAACCATTGGGTAATGACAACTCAATTGTTCCAGTATAAACCGGAACACACTCGATCGAAGAAAAGATCCAGGCCCTTCAGGAGGCAAAACGGGAACTGGCGGATTCAATCATTGGAAGCGAAGGAGGTTCCATCATGAACATGTCCGCGGCAGAATTGCTGGAGCTTTTATCGTGAAGGGGTGAAACAAGGGACGGTCCTGGCGCTGGAAAAGAAAAAGAATGACCTGAAAAATGCTTTTGCAGAGGCTGAACATGTGGATTTCCATAACGGACTGGAGAAGCAATTCGTGTAATGCGCTGCTTAAGCGGAATATTCAGTTTCCCGATAAAATTCGTCCAGAAGATATTTTCTGAGGCGGTTATATAAATCCTTGTCTTTT
>JAUNEM010000250.1:0-1952 GCA_030525515.1 Eubacteriales bacterium | reverse complement strand
CCGACAGTGGTTCCATCGATCCGGTCTGCGTGCAGGCAGAGGTTGCTGGAGCTTGTGACGATGATTTCGTCAGCGCCGAAAAGATCCGCCAGACTGAAAGCTTCTTCCCGGAAGGGAATGTCCAGTGCTGAGCAGGCCCGAAGCAGATGTGCCCTTGCAATGCCGGGCAGAATCAGATTGTCGGTCGGTGCTGTGTACAAGGTTCCGTTTTTCAGAATATGTATATTGCTGTGGGCGCACTCGGTAACCCGGCCGCCGGGACGGAAAAATACTGCTTCATCACAGCCTGAAGCTTCTGCTTTCTGCGCTGCCATCACGGAAGGGATGAGGTTGAGTGTTTTGATATTGCAGTGGAGGAAGCGTGTGTCCTCTGTCGTGATCAGCTGAATGGGCTTGAGTCCATCAGAAATCTCAGCGGGTGTGAGAGTGATCCAAAGATTTCCCGTCCCCTTTGTAAAGGCGTGTTTCCGGATTCCGGAACCACGTGTGACCTGATAATAGACAAACAGGTTTCCGGTATCCATTTTCAGTACAAGATTCATTAACAGTTGCTTGAGTTCTTCTTTGCTGACAGGCATTATGATCTCCAGAGCGGCAGCGCTTCTGAAAAATCGATCTATATGTTCATCCAGAGCGAAAATATGGTAGTTACGGCAAGGACCGGCGTCGTAAACGCCATCACCAAACCATGAGGCACGGTCGTTCATAGGAATCATCATTTCTTCCAGGGGTCCGAAAGTTCCATTATAATAGCCAAGTCTTTCCATTGATATAATCTCCAAACCGCATTTTATCCTGTCAGATCAGAAGGGGAATCACCCCTTTCTTATTTATTTCGTCTATAGGGATTTATTAAGGTGTTTATGATGGTGTCTACAAGGTCTGTGAGGTGTCTGTGATTAAAACGATAGCACGGACATAAACAGATTGGAAACTGTATTTAATCGATGTATAATACAGATAAATAACTGTGAAGCGGGGTGGTCCAATGAATCTGTTACACATGAATTATTTTATCGCTGTCGTGGAGCATCAAAGTATTTCCCGGGCGGCGCAGTCACTTTTTATCACGCAGCAGACCCTGAGCTCCCACATTGCCTCGATGGAAAAAGAATTGGGCACCTGTCTTTTTGAACGAAGGCCCAGGTTCCGCCTCACGCGGACGGGAGAGAGGTTTTATCAATATTGTGTGCGGTTTCGTGAATTGAACGATGCCATGGTGAATGAATTCCGGGACCTGTCGGGGAACATCAGTGATATCCTGCATGTAGGTATTTCACAGACGCGCAGCCAGATTATCATTCCTGACCTGATACGGCGCATGCGTAAAGAACTCCCGCATGTACAGATTCGAATATCAGAACGGACAAATGATGTACTGATTGAAAAACTGCTGGAAGGTGAACTTGATATAATGATAGGAAATGTATCTGATCACCATCCGAAGATTCTCAAGGAGACGCTGTACAATGAATCAATGGTGCTCATCCTTCCCACCGGTTTTTTGACAAGGGAGCAGTTGACAGAGATGAATCGTACCGGAGATCTCAGCGTTCTCGAAGAAGTTCCTTTTGTAATGAATACACAAAATGATATTGCAGGGCGTTTCGGGACCGCTATACTGGAATCATTTCATATTGCTCCTTATACTGTTGCAATGTCCGACAGTGCCGAAACCTGTCTTCGGATGTGCATAGATGGACTTGGCGCCTATATTTGTCCGGATATTTATGTACGTTTTTATCGGGATCGATTAAAACACCTTTCTATTATTCCTTTGGACTATTCATACCAGATTTGTCTGACTCGAAGACAGGAACTGTATGACAAAACCAGTATTCAAACATTTTGGAAGTGCTGCAGGGAAATGAAATTGCAATGACTGGCCGGGGGGAAAGCCATGGACTATTTTTTTGAAGAGGACAATAAAGGATATGTCATTCGCCGTTTTG
>JAUNEM010000249.1 GCA_030525515.1 Eubacteriales bacterium | reverse complement strand
ACATTCGCACCCCGCCCCGCTGCGCGCTGCTTCGAGCGTCCGGTTCCTTATCCCCAGGGACAGTCCACCCCCGCCATCGCGAGCTTATCCCTGGAGGCAAGTTCCCCGGCTTGTTCCCAGACTCCGATGATTTTCCCGTCTTTTTCATCCTGCTCGTGAAACCTGAAGAGAGGAGCTGTCGTAATCCGTCCGTTCTCCATCCCGGTCACTTCACAGATCTCCAGAAGCTTCCGGCTTCTGTCACGAAGTCTGCCGAGATGAATGATCACATCGATTGCCGAGGCCAGCTGACCGCGGATCGCGGGAAGGGGCAGGTCCATGCCCATCAATACCATTGTCTCAAGTCTTGCCAGCATGTCCCGGGCGCTGTTGGCATGGCCTGTTGAGAGGGATCCGTCATGCCCTGTATTCATAGCCTGAATCATGTCGATCGCTTCGCTTCCTCTCACCTCTCCGACAATAATCCGGTCAGGCCGCATGCGGAGTGCCGATCGGATCAGGTCCCGGATGCCGATCGGGCGGCAGCCCTCAACATTGGCGTTCCTCGCCTCCAGCCTGACAAGGTTTTCTATATGTCTGATCTGCAGCTCGGCATTGTCCTCGATCGTGATGACCCTCTCGCCGCCGGGAATAAATTCCGACAAAGCGTTCAGAAAAGTGGTTTTACCGGAGCCGGTTCCCCCGCTGATAAAAATGTTGTACCCGGCTCGCACAATGCAGTTCAGAAACGCCGCGATATTCTCCGGGACCGAGCCCAGCGAAAGAAGATCCTCCATCCGGATCGGTTTCTCAGGAAAGCGGCGGATGGTCACAATCGGCCCGTTCAGGGCCACCGGGGGCAGGACCACGTTGACCCGGTCGCCGTTTCCGAGACGTGCATCCACAATCGGCGACGATTCATTCACCACCCTGTTGCAGGCAGACACAATCTGCTGGACTACATCCTCCAGCTTCTCCCTGGAGACGAATGTCCTGTCTGTCCGCACAATTTTCCCGCTGCGTTCAATAAAAATATGGTCCGGTCCGTTGATCATGATCTCAGTCACCGAAGAGTCCTCAATCAGTTCCTGCAGCACGTCCAGTCTGCGGATCGAGTTGAACAGTTCCAGGCGCATCTGCTTCATTTCATCGAGTGAGAGATTTCCCTCCCGCTTTGCGTGGATGATCTCTTCGTCTATGAGCTCCAGCACTTCCCTGTCCTCCACACTCCTCGAAAAATCGATTCCGCGCATAATGGCGCCATGGATTCCTTCCCTGACACTGATATATTCCTGAGTTCTCATCTCCCATATTCCTCTTACCGGTGCCCGGCTCCTCAGTTCTGCCGCGACGGGTCATACTCCCCGCTGAGCAGCTGGCTGCGGATATAGGCAGCCAGCTCTCCTCTTGTCAGGTCCTCGAGTCCGGAGGGCAGTTCCCTGAACACCGGAAATTTCCAGTGCTCCGTCCGCATTCTGACGTCTTCATAGTTCATCCGGCGCAGAAGGTCCTCATACTGGAAATACCTGGCGCGGGAAAAAGAGTCATCCCGCACGATGGTATAAACCCGGTCGCAGGTCCTCAACAGGTCAAACAGCCCGTCTGTATGCTCCGTCAGATCCATGAGCAGATATTCATATTCAGTGACTTTTTCTATCGTCCGCAGGAGGCTGCTCCACTGGTCCTTTCTGATCGACTGCAGTTCTATAAAGGACTTCATGGGCGGCAGAAAGTGGAGTCCTCCCACCTCCTCCGTCATCAGCTCCAGCTGTCCAGCCAGTTTCTCCCGCGCGCATTCGTTGTAATAGATCAGGTCGCTCACATTTCCGCGGAACTCTCTGGCAAGCATCTTTTCCAGTCCGGAAAAGGCCTCAAAATTCATATACAGAACCCTGTGCCGCCGCGCGAGGATCTGACCCAGAGTCATAGTAAACATTGTCTGCAGGCATCTCGTCACCGGAGTGTATACACCGATCCTGATCATGGGACTGCCGTGCCGCATGGAAGCAACCACCGGCTCGTCCCCGACAGCACATTTTGCCCGGATTCTGAGCACAATATTGGTAATTGACTGGTATTTGCTGATGTTCTCCGGCTCCTCCAGCCATTCATCGCTCTCATTTAAAAGCAGCAGGTTCTCAAACTGTGCCTGCGCGACCGCTTCTGTGTACTGAGACTGGGCGATTACAATCAGCGCGGCGCTCCGGCTCTCCGGATCTTCCAGAAGCTTGTCCGCTCCTGTGTATTGTCTGATCTCACAGGGGAAGGCCGCCTCCTGACGGAGATATTCCACCAGCCGTCCCGCATAAGAGAGATCACTGTCGCAAATCGCTATTATTTTTTCCGGTTTTTCCGGCCTTCCCATCTCAAATCCTCCCTGATTTCTGATCCGGTACAGATCATTAGTCTCCCTGCTTTCTGATCCGGCACAGATCCTTAGTCTCCCCGTTCACTGATCCGGCACAGATCCTTAGTCTTCCTGCTTTTCTCTGTTTTTATGGCCGCAGGCCAGGCCAGCCTCTGCCAGTCTCTGCGTCCTCCATCAGTAAAATCCCGCAAGGTGCAGCAGTACGCTCGCCGCCACGGGTACCGCGAAGTGAACAGTATGAACCCTTCCTTTCGTCCACAGGAGCCTGATGACTCCTGCCGCTGCCCCGACGGCAAATGCCGCCGCAAAGCAGTGCAGGTATTCCTCCGATGGCATAAAAGCGGAGACAGCCGCAAGAAGCTTAATGTCTCCCGCACCCAGTCCTCCCGCCCTGTAGAATGGGAAGAGTACAAGCACCGTGAATCCGACAGCACAAAATACATCCAGGAGTCCGGGCGCCCCCGCTCTCTGCAGGGAAAAAAGCAGTCCGGCCAGCAATCCCGGCACAGTCACGGCATTGTAGACCTTTCCTCTCCACAAATCAGTCGCGGCAGATAATACAGAGAGGCACATAAGTACCAGATTGGCTGCGGATGTCATTCCCCCGCCGGCTGATATGTTCTCCTGAAAAAAAGACTGCTGAAGCATCTGCCCCTCCTCCCATCCCGGTATTTCCCGGCTTTGCGCTTGTTGAATAATTATTTGTCCATCGCCTTATTTATTTGATGATTATACTCACCTCATTCTCCTGTTTCAATACATCTTTTCGAATATATTCATTTTCATCGTTTTGACGGAAAACACGGGTTTTTTTTATCCACATCCCTTTCTTCCCCTCATTATTTCCACAATTCCAGGTGTCAAAAAAACAGTTATCCACATACTTATCCACATTATCCCAATTACTATCTTTCCTCATCTTTTCCGTTTTCATATCTATGGATATTTGTCTCCGGCTTTATTTAACAGGTCAGCAACCGGCCTTCCGCCCTCTGGCCCTGCCGGCCTGCGTCCGCTGTGCGGCAGCGGTCACTCCCCGGCAGAAAGTGGCTGCGGAAGCCGTCCCTGCCCCCGCTTTGTCCCTCCCGCCTTGTCACTCCCCTTATATTT
>JAUNEM010000062.1 GCA_030525515.1 Eubacteriales bacterium | reverse complement strand
ACCGAATGGTTCCGTCACTGAATGATGATCGGGACCGCAATGACAATATACCTGGCATTGTTGAATTCATAGGCACAAGTGGACAGCACGATCACACTGTTGAGTTTGTCCAGGTCATATTTTACCTTAGGTTTGAAGGTTGACTTGGGCTCCACCTTATGCAGGTATTCCCGCATCTGCTCCACATTTTCAAAAAGGGCATAGACATCGTCATTCTCCTGGGCCACGTACCCCATGAGGACATCCAGGCGGTAATTGCGCTGAGGTGTGAGATACCACATGGTGGGGTGCTTATCGTAATATTTCTGATCAGTATACTCGTGGAGCATGGCGAACATGGAGCCATCCTTCATGTGATGCCCGTAGAGAATAGTCGCGGGATCAACCTGGCCGGGTGTATTTCTGTAATCCTCGAAAATGCAGCCGGCGAAATTGTATTCCTTGTTGACCATGCGGTGGAGATAAAAGTCATTGTCCTTGGCGTGCATGACAGGGTAATTGACCACTGTTTTCGGGCAGTAGATCCAGCCGCACACATCGCTGTTTTTCTTGAGCAGCTTGTCAAAATCGACGTCGATCGGAGCAGTCTCGATCTTTTCCTTTGAAGGGGTCTCCCCGGAAGGCTCCGGTTCCTTTTCTGTCACGACCTCCTTCGAAGTCCTACTGTATTCCGACCTCCCCTTTCCATACTCTAAAAAAATCTTAAAAAGGTTGTACCCGCTGTAAAGCAGGACTCCTATAAAAAATACCAGCAGCAGATTGATGATGATTTTTTTCATTCTTGCGGTCATGACCTCCGTTCACAAACCCACATTTTAAAGCTCCACAGCTTCCGCCGCCATCAACGGATCCCTATCCCTGAGCTGTGTCCTGCGGCGTGTGTCCGTCCTCTGATGCCCTGAGCTGTGTCCTGCGGCGTGTGTCCCGCCTTCACATGTCCACGGCCTCCCGGCGGATGGTGTACAGAGCTGCCGAGAAGGGAGGCAGTTCAAACACGGCTGAGCTGCCCTCGATCATTCTGACCGATTCTTTCTCCTGTTTGCGGGTTCCGCTCCAGCACTCCCAGTCCGTATGAAGGATCAGGTCCCAACGCTCGTCGTTTTCCGCCCTGATGACAGCCGTCCTCTCCTTTGATGAGAAATTGAATATCGCAGCGAGGTCGCCTTCCCTGTCCTGCGCCCCGTTCTTCGCGGATGAGCCAGCCGCGTCCGCTTCTTTTTCCCCGGCTTTCCCGGCATTTCTGCGTATAGCAAAGACATCATGTCCCTGGTCGTTCATCAGAAGCCATGCGAATCCTTCGGGATGATAATCCAGCGCGGACAGGGCCCTGTAATCTCTGTAAATCCCGTTGAGGCAGATCATAAACTGATGGAAGGAGTCGTGCATGGGATATTTCAGCAGGAAATTGTCCGGCTCCTTAGTCTCATCCCATTCACGGAACATGGCGATCTCATTCCCCATGAAATTCAGTTTCTTTCCGGGGTGCATATACATATAAAGATACAGAGTCCTGAGCTGAGGGAACTGTTCCTCATAGGTGCCGAAGATTTTGCCGATGATCGTGCGTTTCCCATGTACCACCTCGTCGTGCGAGAGGGGGAGCAGGTGGCGCTCATTGTAGAAATAATACATGGAGAAGGTCAGAAGCTCGGGGCGCTTTTTACGCTCATCCGAAGTCTTCATAAAATAGTCCAGTGTATCATTCATCCAGCCCAGATCCCATTTGTAGTCGAAACCGAGACCGCCCTCCTCGACAGGCCTGGTACAGCCCGGATAGGAAGTGCTGTCCTCAGCGATCAGCATGGCCGACGGGTGCAGCCTGTGGATGCCTGCATTCATTTTTTTCAGGAACTCAACAGCAGTCTCATTGACGCCGCGCAGCTCATTGCCCATCCAGTAGATCACACGGCTGATCGCGTCCATGCGCAGACCGTCAAAGTGGTATTCCGTCAGCCAGTAATTTGCGGCTGACTGCATGAAACAAGCCACTTCGCGGCGGGCGAAAATAAAGTTGCAGCTGCCCCATTCGCTGTCTGAGACATCGCTGGCGGGATATTCATAGAGTTCTGTGCCGTCATACCGGCGGAGGGCATAGTAGTCCAGAGCGAAATGCGCAGGCACGAAGTCAAGGATCGCGCCGATGCCGGCATTGTGAAGACGGTCAATCAGCTCCTGCAGCTCATTGGCACTGCCGTAGCGGGAAGTGGGGCTGAAGAATCCGGTGCTCTGATAGCCCCAGCTGCCGTCAAAAGGATGCTCCGAGAGCGGCATGAATTCCACGTGCGTGTATCCGTTTTCCTTCACATACCCGATCAGTTCGTCCGCAATCTCACTATAGCTGTACCAGCCGTTGGGATCCTTCTCATTTCTGCGGAAAGAACCCAGGTGAAGCTCATAAATATTGAGCGGTCTGTCATAGCAGCGGGTACGTTCCTTCATCCACTTTTCATCTGTGAATGTATAAGCCCCCAGATCCCTGACAACCGAAGCAAACCCGGGGCGGAGCTCCATACCGAAACCATAGGGGTCGCAGTGCTCAACACGTCCGTTCCTGCCGTAAATCACATATTTATACATCTGGCCGGGTTTCGCGTTCTTTTCAAATATCTCATAGAACTGTAAACGCTCCGGCATTGCCATCTCTTCTTCCGTCCAGTTATTAAATTCACCTATTATGCAGACTTTCTCTGCAGAAGGAGCATAGGTGCGGAACACAACTCCATCTTTCTCAGGATGTGCGCCCATATATTTATAGGCGTCATACATATCTCCTTCAAAAAACTTTTGAAAATCCATTCTTTCCCTCTTTTCCTTTATTGCTGCGCAATATGTACAGGCGCGGCAGAATCCCCGGTCTCAGGATCCGTGTACAGACGCACAGGAATCCGTACGGTGACCGGAAGCCGGAACAGAAAATCTCCGGGAACCGGTCCGCAGCCTTCTGGGGTATGGCAGCCCTGACTGCCTTCTCTATATCAGCGGTCCTTTTCGTCCGCAGAATCATGAAACTTCTGCTGAAGTCTTTCCAGGAATTTATACTGGCGGAGCTGAATGTCCGTCAGGTCTGAGGTGTCATCCTCCGCGGATTTCCCCGATGTGTTCCCGCTCTCCGCAGGTGCCTCCGCCGTACGATCAGCAGACGCCTCGGTCGTACCGGCCGCGGATGATTCCGTCGTGCTGGCCGCGGATGCTTCCGCCGTATGGTCAGCGGGCGCCTCAGTTGTACTGGACGCGGATGGTTCTGTCGTGCTCTCCGCAGATGTCTCCCCTGTATGGTCAGCGGGCGCCTCAGTTGTACTGGACGCGGATGGTTCTGTCGTGCTGGCTGCGGATGACTCCGTCTTGCTCTCAGCAGATGACTCTGTCGAACTCTCCCCGGCTGTCTCCCCTGCCGCGGATCCCTCTGCAGCGGACTCGGCAGTCGACTCTGCCGCCGCCGCAGTACTCTGCACAGCTGCCGCCGTCATGCTTTCAGCGGCTGCCTCCAGAGTGCTCTCAGCAGTTGTCTCCGTACCGCCTTTCGCCGATTTCTCTGTCGTGCTCTCAGCAGATACCTCTATACCGCTTTGCACTGATTTCTCTGTTGTGTTCCCGGCGGCCGCCTCTGTGGCGTTCCCGGCGGATGCTTCAGTGATGGCTGCATCCGCTGTCTCAGTGGCTGACTCCGAAGCTTTATCTGTGGCTGATTCCGCGGCCGCTTCTGTAGCCGCTCTGGCGGCTGCCTCTGTGGCTGCTCTCGCGGCATCCTCCCTGGCCTGTCTCTCCGCTTCCTCGACCTTCTCCTTCATATCCCAGAGCTGGTCAAGGACCTCCTGGGCATTTTCCTCCGTCACCTTAAAGACCACACTGGCGATCCTTCTTCCCTGCTGGTTTCCGTCGATCAGGTCCTTGCCGGCAACCGCTGCCAGATTTGCCTGCTCATAAAAATCTGTAAAAGTGGAACCACTGATCAGCTTATTGATGATTGCTGTACAGGTATCCTCATGAGCGTCTGTTCCTATGACCAGTATATCCCTGCCCACCAGACGGTGCCTGAGCTGGACTCCGTCCGCGGCAGCCCGGGCTGTCTCCTCAGAACTGCAGAGAATCAGCTCTGCCTCCTTTCTGTACTCATTCAGGATGTTCTGTATTATAAGAGAAATTTCCTCCGGGTCCTCTGTATCCACCTCTCTGAGAATCTTAAGGTTCGAACCCAGATCCTCGACTGTCTCCTGAAGCTTTTCCATAGCATCCAGATCTTCGCAGACAACGATCGCGCCGACGCTGCCATCCCCGTTAAAATCCAGGCCTCTGTCGGTGCCGCTGTAATCATGGAGAATCGTCATCTGACAGTCCACCTTCTGTTCTTCGGTCGCCCCGATCCAGACAGCGGGAATATTTTCCTTCTCCCAGCGTTCCAGTTCCTCTTCGTCCGGAGTGCAGTTCACAAAGATGGCACTGGCGCCGCCCTCCGCGATCCTGTCAGCCAGAGACGGGATCCTGGCATCTGAAACAGCTGAACAGATCACCAAAGAGCATCCCTCTGCGAGACATTCCTCTACCAGCTCTGCCTGGCGGCTTCTGCTGCGGGTCTGTTCCCGGACAATAATGTTCTCAGGCATAAAACCCTGCAGTTCAAGGGCCTTTCTCAGTTCAAACAGGAGACGCTCATTGTCTCCGTCCTCTGACCTTGCAAAACTGATCCCTACCTTCGCGTTCTCAGTGGTCAGCTTGGGAGGCTCCGGCACTGCAACTGTCTCCGCAGTCTGTGCGGCCTCTGTCATGTCCTCCGACGCTGATTCCACGACGGGAACAGGCTTTTGAGTTCCGCAGCCGGAAGCAAGCATTACAGCTGCTATAAGTACCGCCGTCAAAAAAATTCGCCATTTTCCTGTTTTTATATCCATACAGTTCTCTCCTTCAATGGCAGTTAATATGATCGAACGCCCGGGCATACCCGGAATATTGATGTATCTTCCCTCCGTTCTCAAAGAAAGACTCTTGCACAGACTCTTTCGATTTATGATTATAACAACATATTGTGAAAAAAGATATATGCTTGAAGGACAGACCTGCATAAATTCGTTTACCGGCCGGTCCGTGTCCGCAGAAGTCGGAAAACACATGACACTGGCCGTGTCACAACACAAAACCGCCGGGCCGCGGCATAGTCCACGGCTCCGGCGGTTCCTATTGAGAACATCCCTGAAGTATATGCGTGACAATGAAAGGAGCACGCTCTCCTATAAAGCCGGCTTTCCGGCCTGCCTGATGACAGTCAGTTTCAGACTCCATCGAAACAGCAAGTCTCAAAACTTCCCGATGGCAGTCAGTTTCAAAAATTCACGATGACAGTCAACCTCAGACTCCTTCTACAGCAGTCAGTCCCCGACTCCTTCAGCAACAATCAGTCTCAGACTCCTTCGATCGGATAGCAGACCTTGCCGGGGTTGATGATCAGGTTGGGATCGAAGACCTTCTTGATACCAAACATCAGGTTGATGGAAGTATCGCCCAGGCACTCGCGCAGATATTTCATCTTGCCGCGGCCGATGCCGTGCTCACCGGAAACCAGTCCGCCAATCTCGGTAGCGCGTTTGTACAGAACGTTAAAGTACTTGTCAACGCGTCTCTTGAACTCTTCCTCTTCCAGGTCATTGCTGCACTGGTAGATGTGGAGGTTGCCGTCACCTGCGTGGCCGAAGCTCTTGATCTCAAGGCCGCACTCTTTACCGAACTCCTTGGAGAAGGTAAGGAACTCAGCGATCTTGTTGATCGGGACAACGACGTCGCACTCGTCAAGAAGCTTGGTCTCGGACTCGATTGCCTCAAGGAAACCGGAGCGGGCAGCCCAAGCGTCTTTGATCTTTGCGGGGCTGTCAGCGACCAGGACGTCAAACGCGCCTGCTTCGAGAACCAGCTCACATGCCTGCTCGACTTTATCCATGACTTCTTCTTCGCTCCTGCCGTCGAAAGTGACAAGCAGATAAGCGCCGATTTCCTGTCCCTCGAGCTCTTTCGGGAAGGTCTCCCTGCCGATAAAGCGCTCACTGGAAAGGACGATTTCTCTCTCCATGAATTCCAGAGCCTGAGGATCCAGCTGAGCCATCTTGATCTTCGGAACTGTGGAAATAGCGGTCTCCAGATCAAGGAAAGGAATGATCAGGGAAACGACACACTTGGGAGCGGGGATGATCTTCAGGGTGAGCTCGGTGATGACACCAAGTGTTCCCTCTGCGCCGATCATCAGGTTGATCAGGCTGTAGCCTGTGGATGTCTTGCTGACCTGGGCGCCGAAATCAACGACTTCACCGCTTGCCAGGACAACCTTCATAGCGCGGACGTAATCACGTGTTGCGCCGTATTTGACTGCGCGCATGCCGCCCGCATTGGTGGAGACGTTGCCGCCGAGGCAGGCAAATTTCTCACCGGGATCCGGGGGATACAGCAGGCCCTGTCTGCTGCAGTCTTCAGCCAGGTCGTTCAGCAGGACGCCGGGCTGTACACGTACGATCATGTTCTCCAGATCATACTCGAGAATCTTGTTCATCTTCTGGGTATCAAGCATAACACCGCCAAGAATAGATACGCTGGCGCCTACAAGACCTGTGCCCGCGCCGCGGGGTGTAACAGGGATCAGATTGTCATTGCAGATCTTCATGACCGCAGAGACCTCTTCCGTGGTCAGAGGCTGAATCAGAACATCGGGCATTTTCTTGCCGTAAATCGGCATCTCGTCTCTCATGTAATCGGGATTGATATCTTCTCCCGTATACACATGACCAGGGGCAGCTGCCTTCAGCTGCTCAAGAATCTCGGGTGTCACCTGATTGTAAGTTGCCATTGCAGATCTCCTTTCGTAATGTGCCGGCCTCCCGCCGTTCGAATCCCCTGCAGTACGCCGGAGTCATATGCAACCCCCCAGCTGCATAAGTAGCTTTTATTTAACAGATCATCCTTTTTGTCACATAGCTACGATTCCGATCATGGGACCGACGTAAGTGATGATGCCGCCGATGACTGCAAAGAGAATAACCCATTTGATCGAGTTGGACATGATCTTGCTCTCACTGCCGACCAGGCCTGCGGACGCGCATGCCAGAGCGACGTTGGAAGGAGCGATCATCTTGCCGACACCCGCGCCGAGAGAGTTGGCGGCGCAGAGCCAGCCCGGATCCACATTGATCTGGGTGGCAGCGGCGGACTGCAGCGAGCCGAACAGAATACCTGTGCTGGTTCCGGAACCGGTAACGAAAGCGCCCAGAACACCGACAAGCGGAGCAAACAGAGGATAGAAGCTTCCTGTGATCTGAACCAGGACATCCGCGACGTCTCTGGTCATACCGCTGTGTACCATGATACGTGCTGTCGCGAGAACCGAGCAGATAGTCAGGATCGTCTTCAGGTTATTCTTCAGAGTTGTTCCGAGAATTCCGAAGATCTTGCCGATCGACGCGCCCTGAATCAGACCGCCGATGATACCGGAGATGATGATCCAGATACCGGGCGTATTGACCCAGCTGAAGTTAGCTGTGCCGGAAGCCGCCGAAGGATCATAGTACTCAATTCCGTTGTAAATCTGAATCTGTGACTTGAAAACGGACAGAGGTGTGGAGATCATAGGGAACAGCTTGGAAGTCAGAAGCAGAAGGATGAAGATAAAGATGAAAGGCGCCCACGCCTTGATACCTTCTCCCAGTGTAAGCTCCAGCTTCTGTCCTGAGGTCTTTCCGACATTGTATTCCTCGGGCGGATCATCCTTCATGAACTTGGACGCGAAAACGACAAGGGCGACCATGCAGACGATGGAACCGACGATGTCGGGAAGCTCCGAGCCGGCGACATGTGCCATGATAAAAGCAGGCAGGCACAGAGAAATGGATGCCAGCAGAGTGTAGGGAATCATCCCCTTCAGAGCCTTGATGCCGCCGCCGATGACGATGACCATAAAGAAAGGCGACAGGAACTCCAGCAGAAGCTGAATGTTAATGGTGTTGGCGGAAAGAGTCATGACATCCAGGCCGGCTGCCGTCGCCAGAGATGTTGTCGGGACACCGACGCTGCCGAACGCGGTAGGTGTGGAGTTGACGATCAGAAGGGAAATAACCGTCGGGATCGGATCGAATCCCATGCCCACCATAATGGCTGCAGGAATAGCGACCGCAGTACCGAAGCCGGCCATGCCTTCCATGAAAGTTCCGAAGCCCCAGCCGATGATCAGGGCCAGGACACGCTTGTCAACGGACACACTTGTCAGCATTGCTTTGATCTTGTCCATCGCGCCTGTCGCCTGAACGAGGTTATAGACAAACAGAGCCGCAATGATGACCAGAAGGATCGGCCACAGTGCCATGCAGACACCTTCAACGATTGCCGTCGCCACGTGAACAGGGGCCATTTTTTTATAAATGAGCGCCACTGCAGCGGCAAAGATGATTGCTAAAGGACAGGCTTTGAAACCCGGCATTTTCAGCCCGCTCAGGGCTATGATCAGCCAGATGATCGGTACCAGTCCAAGTACCAGTTTTAAGATGCTCATAATAGATCCTCCATTTGACAGGCGCTCTTTCGGTAATTACTTTTTAGCATCTCGGTTTTTTACTCTTTCAAAAATAAATAAGAAAAAACGCTCTGCCCCCTACAAATGAATAGCGATCAGCAGGATTTGACATATCCCCCGGATAGAGATCAAAGCCTGCACCTCCCCTGCCGGCAAAATTGTTCCGGCTCCCCCTGTGAAAAAACTATCAGTTTTCACAGAAATTCCATCGCAGCAAGCGACGGGATTGGTGGTTTTTACTATTAATATTGTATTCCCTGGCGCAAAAAAAAGCAATTATTACAAAGCTATAAATAGGCTTCCATTTTGGACTTTTTTGTATACAATACCTGTTTGCACAGAATCCGATACAGCTCCGCTATCTTCTGATACACCCCGGCTATGGGGAAGATGATCCGAAAATCTCCTATGCGGTTCATGGCAAAAGAGGACTCCTGTACATGCGGTTCGTGGCAAAAAAAGGACCCGCCCCGTCAGCTGACAGGGCGGGCTTCCTCCCGCTTTTTTCCGATCATGCCGCTCTACGGAGTGGAACAAACATCACTTTCTCTTTCCGAAACCCGCCGTTGTCCGGATGATGAGACCGTCAAAGATCATATACATGGCGGGCATGAGCATGATGACCGAAGCCATACTGACGAGCGCGCCCCTGGACAGCAGGGTGCAGATGGAGGCGATCATATCCACCCGGGAATACCATGATACGCCGAACGTCGCCACAAAGAAGCTGCAGCCGCTGGTCAGGATCGAGAGAATACTGGACCTGTGGGCGATGGAGATAGACTCCTCCTTGGACTTTCCGGCCTGGCGCTCCGAGATGTACCTGTTGGTCATCAGGATCGCGTAATCGACCGTCGCCCCCAGCTGAATCGTGCCGATGACGATGCTGGCGACAAATGCCAGGCTGATGCCCTGGAAATAAGGGACCGCCATGTTGACATTGATGGCGAATTCAATGACCAGCACGAGCAGGAAGGGCAGTGAGATCGATTTGAACACGCACAGGATGATGACAAATATGGCCGCCATGGACAGGAAATTGACCCGCTGGATGTCAACGTCCGTTGTATCCTGCAAGTCCTTCATCATGGGTGCCTCGCCGATCACGAGAGCGCCGGGATCCCTGGACTTCACAATCTCGTCAATCTGTGCGATCTGGGCATTTACCTCGGGCGTCGCCTCCGTGTACCTGGAGACGACCATCCCCATCTCGTGCTGATCGCTCTGCAGCATCTCCTTCACTCTCGACGGAATCATCTCTTCGGGAAGGAGGGGGCCCACCATACCGGACAGATTGAGGGTGAACTTGACGCCCTCCAGCTTATCGATCTCTTCGAAAATCTCTCTCTTGACGTCTTTATCCAGATTCCTGTCCATCAAGATCACATGGGTGGTATTCATTTTGAAGGTCTTCTGCAGCTTGTCGTTCGCAATATTGCTGAGAATGTCATCCGGCAGGGACTGGGAAATATTGTAGTATACGCTCACATTTTTGCTGCCGTACAGGGCGGGCCCGACCAGGATCAGCAGAACCAGGACCCAGAGCCTGTAATGTCTGATGATAAAGGCGCTGACTCCGTCCAGGCTGGGGATAAAGCGGCGGTGCTTGGTTTTTTCAATCAGTCCGTCAAAAACCAGAATCATAGCGGGCAGTACCGTGACGCAGCACAGAACTCCGATCAGGACTCCCTTGGACATAACAATACCGATATCGCGGCCCAGCGCGAAGGTCATGACACACAGAGCCAGGAATCCCGCCACTGTCGTGACAGAGCTGCCCACGACAGAACGGAAAGTCGCGCTGATGGCCATGCCCATGGCCTTGTTCCTGTCATCCGGATAATGTCTCTTGTTCTCCTCGTAGCTCTCCAGCAGGAAAATGGAATAGTCCATCGTGACCGCCAGCTGCAGCACTGCCGTCAGGGCCTGGGTGACGTAGGAGATCGATCCCAGGAAGAGGTTGCTGCCCAGGTTGTAGAGGATCGACAGCCCTATGCTCAGCAGGAAAAAGATTGGAACAGCAAAGGATTCGGTCGTCAACTCCAGGACGAGGAAGCTGAGGATGGCGGCGATCACGACGTAGACCGGCAGTTCCGCCATGCACAGATTCTTGATATCGGTGACGATTCCGGTCATTCCGCCGATAAAGCAGCGCTCGTCGGCGATCTTTCTCATCTCCGTCAGAGCCCCCATGGACTCGTCCGAAGAGGTGGTGTTGTCATAAAAAACGACCAGCAGCTGGGCGTCGCCGTTGATAAACTTGTTCCTGACCTTATCCGGCAGGATTTCGGTCGGGACGGAAATGTCCATCACCTCGCCGTACCACAGAACATTCTTGACATGATCCACTTCCTTGAACTCATCCGCCAGCTTCTGCACCTCTTTCATGGGCATGCCTTCTATGACGCACATGGAAAAGGCGCCGGTCCCAAACTCATCCACCATGATGTTCTGGCCTTCCACTGTCTCCAGAGAATCCGGCAGGTAGCTGAGAAGATCGTAGTTGACACGTGTTTTGATGATCCCCAGAACCGACGGGACCAGCAGCAACGCGCTGACGATCAAGATCAGAATCCTGCACTTCGCGATCCATTCACCCAGTTTCAATTTCTTTTCCTTCCTCTTGCAGTTTCTTCTTTACCAAAAACTCCCATCACAAAAAAGACTTTACGCCTCTTCGGAGCGGGAAGATTCAGTTCCGCATTCCAAATGATTCTTTTACTTAATATTTCTCTGCGCCCGCCGCCCTGCCGGGCAGGACAGGCCCTCACGCAAAAAGAACATCTTGTAATATAGCAAAACAACCTTCCGAAAGGAATAAACAATCCGGATGGATTGTATACTTCCGGCGGATTCCACAAAAGGACAGTGGCGGCCGGCCGCTCTCTGCCCCCGGCTGACCCGCGTCCGCCGCCGCAAGGCGGAATAATACCAGGCTGACGTGTCATAAAAACTCCCCTGCAGGCACCATCAGCCCGCAGGGGAGTCTCATTATCATTATGACCGGGTTATTTCATTTGATTCCTAATCCCGCACATCTGCTGTCGGTCCGACGCAGTTTAAGCCTGAACGGCGTATTTTCTGTTGATCTGCCGCATTTTTAGCCTGAACGGCGTATTTTCTGTCGGTGCGACACATATCAGGGCTGGACCATGCGTCTTAGAAGAGCACCATTCTCGCGGCTCCGTAGATTCCCGCGTCATTGCCGAGTCTGGCGAGTCTGATCTCGGTATCTTTACAGGCATAGAAAGCGTACTTTCTGTAATATTTTTCGATCACATCGATCAGCATCTTGCCCGCCTTGGACACGCCGCCGCCAATGACGATGACTTCAGGGTCCACGACCACGGTGATCTGGGACAGTGCCTTGCCCAGCATCTTGCCGGTCCAGTCAACCAGAGAAAGAGCGAGCTGATCGCCTTCTTTTGCTTCGTCAAAGACGTGTTTGCTGGTAACTGCATGAATCTTGTGAAGCGTGGAAACCTTGTCCTTCTCAGCGGCAAGCACTTTCCTGGCTTTCCTGGCGATTCCCCGGGCCGATGCGTACTGTTCGATGCAGCCCTTTTTGCCGCAGCCACAGGTCTCTGTCTCGTCTTCCACCATCATGATGTGGCCTAACTCGCCGGCAGCTCCGTGCGCGCCGGAGTAGATTCTTCCGTTGATAATGATTCCGCCTCCGACTCCGGTCCCCAGCGTGATCATCACGACATTCTTGTGGCCTTCTCCGCCGCCGTGCCACTGCTCGCCGAGAGCCGCAACATTGGCATCGTTGCCGACTTCCACTTTTACTCCGTCAAGAAGATTCAGGAATTTCTGTTTGATATTGACAACGCCCCAGTTGAGGTTGATGCATCCGTTTACCGTTCCGTCGCCCAGGACAGGACCCGGAACACCTACACCCACGCCCTCGACGTCATCCAGAGAAGCACCCTGGTCCGCCAGCTTTCTTTTGATAGAATCCGCGATATCAGGCAGAATCGCTTCCCCGTTATTTTCTGTTCTGGTCGGGATTTCCCACTTGTCCATCAAAGTACCGTCAGACTTGAAAAAACCACATTTGACAGTCGTCCCTCCGATATCGATTCCAAATGCATAAGGCTTTGTTTCCAATGCGTCTCCTTCCCTCCCTGGCACAGGGATCCGAACTTTCTTTGCTGAAACACTGCGTCTGTACCCTGATCTCGACAGGGTATTTATATAAAAATACCATGCCGGAACATGCAAGGCAAGAACAGGGTTAAAAACTTGCCGGATAGCTTTTGTCGCTGCTGATCGCGCCCTGCCGGGGGCGTGACCGGCAGCCTTTTTTCTCGCTGCAGATGGCAATTCCACATGAAGCAAAAAAACGGCAGCAGACAAAAAGCAGCAGGGAACATGTCCTGTTCCCTGCCGCCTGATTCTACTCCGCCGCTTCTTTTTCTGTTTTTTTCCGGTCATTCTTCCGGTTCATTCCACAACATCGTCGTGATCAACCGTCTTTTCACCCGAAAACCACAGCCCCTGCTGTAGTACACGGTGATGATGATTTAAAGAATAAGCGATAAGCTGTCTTCCTGATCAGGCATTTGCCTTTGCCATCTCAGCGAGAGCTGCGAAACCTGCTGCATCGTTGACAGCGAGCTCGGCCAGCATCTTGCGGTTGATGTCGACGCCTGCGACCTTAAGGCCGTGCATCATCTGGCTGTAGGAGATACCATTGATCCTTGCTGCAGCATTGATACGGGTGATCCACAGTCTGCGCATATCTCTCTTGCGCTGCTTGCGGCCTGCAAATGCGGAAGCCATAGCACG
>JAUNEM010000248.1 GCA_030525515.1 Eubacteriales bacterium | reverse complement strand
AATCGAATATACGTTCTGCTTATGACGATATATTGCCGCCCTGCTTTTCCAATGATTACTCTGATCGTATCAGTTCTTGTCAGGTATCATCTGCTCCGGGATATTATGTCTGACAATGGATCCGTCTTTCTCATTCCGGGATCCTTCCAGAGAAAAAATGACAGCCGGGTACGGCAGTTCGAACACCCCCTTATATGGGGAAATAAAAACCAGCTAACTCATGACTGAAGTCACAAGAATGCGCTGGCTAGTCTTTCAAGCCTGCTCCGGCTTCCACAGAGCCTCCTTTTCCTTTTCCAGGCGGACAGCCAGTTCAAAGGGTTCCATCTCCTGCTTTTCGGAGAGACTCCCGATTTCCTCCATGGCACTCAATACCCCGGGGAGAATCCTGTCTATGAACTGTTCCTGATCCGGTTCATCTTCGGGAACATAGTTTTCAAGCCTGCCTCCTGTATATTTTCCGTCCCTGATCCCCAGGACCGTCCCGGCAAGCCCAAGGTCATACCTTCCAAGCGCGGCATAGATCCCGACCGCGTCCGCCGCCAGCTCATCCCAGATCGCGTCAATCTTGTCCGGAAAAAGCCTCCTGCACACAAAGTGTGTACACTCGTGATACATCCTGATTGTCTGCGAGATGGAAAGCCAGTCCTGCTCAGCATACCCTGCTTTATCCGCAGGGACGCCGCTGTAGGGCCCCACAGAGAGAATGATCAGCGCGTCCCTGTAGTTCTTTTTATCTTCCAGAAAGCGGCTTCGCTCCTGCATCCATTCGAGCTGATCAGGTTCCTTTCCGGCTTCCCCTGCCTTCCTGAAGAACTCATCCCGATGTGCCTCTATCTTCCGGTGGTTGATCACTCCATCCAGAATCGAGGCCCCCTGCGTCGCCGGTATATCAACCCTGCGGCACTTTTTCCCCATAATCTGTAAAAAGGTCTCAAAGTCCCTTCGGTCGTGAAGTGTGATCACCATTACCCCGCCTGCCGGAGTCTGCGCGAGACAGCAGCTGTCCTCATCCGTCATATGAAAGTGATCCAGCTTCTTTACTTCCGGCATTCTGCCTTTTAGCACCACCTCAGGGTAGAGCTCCTCACCCTCTTCCCCCGGCTCCAGATAGAGCTGGCCATAGATTTCCGCCAGCTTTTCAAAAACCTCTTTTCCCTTCCAGACTGTCAAAACATCCATGATCCTTGTGCCCTCGCTGACCTGTGTGTATTTTAATCCTCATTTCATTTAACAGGAGTTCCCGGCAAAATTCAAGACAGATCCCGGCAAAATCCTCCTTGCGAAAGCCTTCGTGGTTTTTGCCTCTGATCCGGCAAAAACCGCCTGCTCTGAGGCACCGTTTTCAGCCATCCCGAGGAGAGAGCGCGCAATCGCCCGCACCATCACAGCTACTGTGTGTTGACAGCACACAAAAAACGGCAATATACTGTATAATGAAAATATATAATTCATTAATCGTTTATATCATGTCCCTGCCAACGATTCCCGCTCGTCAAAATTCTTGCATCGGGGCGGGAAGCCAGTATCATCTGACGGCAAAACAGTATCTATTGTATTCTTTCGAAAGGATTTTTTATGAAAAAAATAAACAGAATCGTAGCAGCCGCCGCACTCTCAGCCCTGCTTGCCATTTCTCTGACATGCTGCGGGCAGTCCGGCCAACAGCCCGACACTTCCGCAAAGACAGAAGAAGCTGCAGCAGGTGAATCTTCGATGCAGCCTGAAGAACATGAACCGGATGCATCCGCCGCAGATGCCGCTGCCGCCACAGACTCCGCTACAGACGCCGCCGCGCAGACTTCCGCCGCGGCTGCTGAAGCAGTAACTGCAGGTACAGAAGCCGCGGCAGAAATCGCGGACACATCCTCTACAGCTGCCGAAAGCGCCGCTGAAACACAGGAGCTTGCCCCCGGCGTCTATATCAACGGACAGGCTGTCACTTTCGCTGAAGAAGGCAATACCGACCTTCCTCTTTTAACTGTAGAAAAGGGCATAACCATCCAGGCCGTAAAAGCCGGCGGTGAAGAGATCAGCGTCAACGGACAGACTGTTGAAGATTCTGTTTTCCTCGATATCCCGTCAATCACCGCCGATGATACCCTCGAGTTTGAGATCAAAGAAGGTGATACAGTCACAAAGCACACTGTCAGCCTGCTTCCTTCGACCTTCCCCGCCTATACCACTGAGGGACAAGGCGCGACGGACGGCGATTACTACCTTACATCCTACGACCTTGAAAACAACTACATTTTCAAGCTCAACAACAGCGGAGAACTGATTTTTTATAAAAAGATAACAAGAACCGAGGACGGAAACGAGATCAACACCAACGCTCTTGATTTCCGCAAACAATACACTCCGGACGGCCAGATCAGATACACCTACATGCCCTACCTGGAGGGAGCCTTCGCGAACGGTGACTGCGCCGGCATCAATCCCGGTGCCCTTGTAATTATGGACGAGAATTACAACGTCATCGACAATGTCTATTATATCGATGAAAACGGTGAAAACGTTCTCATCGAGCCCCACGGGTCCATCTGGCTCGACGACGGCCACTATATCCTGGCCGCCTACAAACGGGAAACTGTCGACGTCCCTGAAGATCTCGCCGCCGAGAACAACACCGCCGACCTGGCTGTCCTCTATATCGAGGAAATAAAGGACGGGGAAGTCCTGTGGGAATTCAATTCAGCAGATCACGATGAATTCCTTTACCAGTGCGGCATCGTTCCCTGGGCGTCGTCAATGCAGCAATGTTACGACTATGTCCACTTCAACTCCATGTCCATCGACAAGGACGATAACCTGGTCGTCTCCCTGCGTCACCAGCACACCATCATCAAAATCAGCAGAACCGACGGCTCACTCATCTGGCAGCTCGGCGGCAATGGAGATGAATTCGGCCTGACCGACGAACAGAAATTCTCCTATCAGCACTCGATCATCGTCACGGATGACGGCAGCTACATGATCTTCGACAACGCAAATACCGCCGAAAATAACGGCACTGCCAAATATTCTTCTGTCGTCCGCCTCAAAGTGGATGAACAAAACAAGACCGTGACAGAATTTAAACGCTATAACGTGGTTGACTTCTTCTCGAACTACATGGGCGCCATCCGGGAGCTTGACAGCGAAAATGCCGTATACCTTTGGTCCGTGGGAGGCAACTACGAGACAGACACCAAAGAACCGCCCATGTGGTCAATGGTCGAATATACCGAAGGCAGCGACGGAGAGATCCAGTACAACTTCTCCTTCCGCTTCGACGATGCCCCCAGAAGACTCTACTGCGCAAACAAATATGAATGAGTGACATACTCCCACCACTTTCGCTATCTACGGCTGGTATTACCAGGCCCGGAAACGGACAAATGATCTCTTTTACGGATATACACATAACACCGGCCTGCAGCCTGATCCCGCCCCGCCGGACCGCTGCATACGCACCTCCTTGGA
>JAUNEM010000061.1 GCA_030525515.1 Eubacteriales bacterium | reverse complement strand
ACCAGACCGGAATTGTCGCCGTGCACCATGATCAGGGCGCCGATGATACGGGTGGACAGGCCCCAGGATGTCTGGAAGGCGTTCTTCTGCTTGTTGTCCTTATCGGTGAACAGAATGCCGTATGCCTTGGCAAAATCATCGCCGAAGTCGTGGCTGGTGCCGGACTGGAGAGCTCTTCCGTCGTGCATCAGAGCCTCGATGGTATAGGTGGCCACGGCGCCCGCGAATTTCTCCTTGTCGGTCTTTCTGCCCTTGATGGTGGGGATGGCCAGATCCTCGGCGCAGAAATCGGCGTAGACGTTCAGCATCTGCTGGGTCCTGGCCTCGGCCTCTTCAGCTGTCGCGTGCACGGTGTGGCCTTCCTGCCACATAAACTCTCTGGAGCGGAGGAAGGGACGGGTCTCCTTCTCCCAGCGGACAACGCTGCACCACTGATTGTAGATCTTGGGCAGGTCGCGGTAGGACTGGATCTCTCCTCTGTAAAAATCGCTGAACAGGGACTCGGAAGTGGGGCGCACACAGACGCGCTCGTCCAGCTCCTCGGAACCGCCGTGGGTGACCCATGCGACCTCGGGCGCAAAGCCCTCTACCAGGTCGCTCTCCTTGCTGAGAAGGCGCTCCGGGATCAGCATGGGAAGATAGACGTTCTCAACTCCCACTGCCTTGAAACGGGCGTCCAGGTGCTTCTGGACAGCTTCCCAGATGGCATAGCCGGCGGGCTTATAGACCATGAAGCCCTTGATGTTGGAATACGCGATCAGGCCTGCCTTGATGCAGACGTCTGTATACCACTGTGTAAAGTCCTCATCCATCGCCGTGATCTCGGCGACCAGTTTTTTCTGTTCTGCCACTTTTCATCCTCCAATCATCCGCACGGGCGGCATCCACGGAATAACAACTCCCCGGATTTCTCCCATATGCGGGTTAGGGGACTGCAGCGATCCGCCGCAGTCCCTGCCCCTGTTGCTTTATTTTGAAAAAATACTATTTAAAAATCAGAAATTGTCCTGGATTCCCCTGTCTCTGTCCGCGAGTCCCAGACGGTTGACGGCGGAGAACACGGCACGCACAGACGCGCGGGTGATGTTGGAGCTCACGCCTACGCCGTAAGTGATCCTGCCGGTGTCACTGTCAAGAAGGTGGATATAAGCAGCCGCCTGTGAATCCGAACCGGATTTGAGGGCGTGCTCCTCGTAATCGAGGATGCGGATATTGAATCCGAAGGTCTCGAGGAAGCCGCGCTGAAGAGCGTCCAGAGGGCCGTTTCCGGTCGCCTCGAAGAACTCCTGTCTGCCGTGGTTGCTGTAATCGACCCTGACCTTGGTGTCGAAGTCGGTCTTGACATCGCTGGAGAGATCCACGACCTGGAGTTTGCGGAAATGCAGCGGCTCGTTCTTGTAGAGGTACTCCTGGCGGAAGCACTCCATGATCTTCTCCGGCGGAACCTCTCCGACCTTCTCGGAAAGGCTCTGCACGACCTTGGCGAACTCTCCGTGCATTCCCTTGGGGAGCTTGAATCCGTAGTAGGTGCTCATGATGAAGGCTACGCCGCCCTTGCCGGACTGGGAATTGACGCGGATGATGGGCTCGTAGACCCTGCCGATGTCCGCGGGATCGATCGGGAGATAGGGAACATCCCAGATCTCCGACTTGCGGGCCTTCATGGCCGCGATTCCCTTGTTGATGGCATCCTGATGGGAACCGGAGAAAGCAGTGAAAACAAGCTTGCCGGCATAGGGATGACGCTCGTCGACGGTCATCTTGTTGCAGCGCTCGTAGACATCGATGATCTCGTTGATATTTTCAATGTTGAGCTTAGGGTCAATGCCCTGGGTAAACATGTTGTAGGCGATATTCAGAACGTCGACATTGCCGGTCCTCTCGCCGTTGCCCAGAAGGGTGCCCTCGACACGCTCCGCGCCCGCCAGAAGGGCAAGCTCCGATGCCGCCACGCCGCAGCCGCGGTCGTTGTGGGGGTGGATGCTGAGGATGATGCTGTCCCTGTCTTTGAAGTGGGTGCTCATCCATTCGATCTGGTCGGCGTAAACATTGGGTGTATTCATTTCCACAGTGGAAGGAAGATTGAAGATCATCTTCTTTTCCTTTGTGGGCTGCCAGATATCCTGAACGGCTGTGCAGATCTCAAGCGCGAAATCGAGCTCGGTGCCCGTGAAGCTCTCGGGAGAATACTCGAGGACCAGATTGCCGTCAAAGTTGGCCGCGCCCTCTTTCACCCAGCGGGTGCCCCTCTGAGCGATCTCGATAATGCCCGCGCGGTCCATGTTGAAAACAACGTCTCTCTGAAGTGTAGAGGTAGAGTTGTAAATATGGAAAATGACGTTCTTGCAGCCGCGGATGGCCTCAAAAGTCCTGTCGATCTGCTCTTTCCTGCACTGGGAGAGCACCTGGACATAGACGTCATCCGGAATCATGTCATTGTCGACGAGTTCACGGAGGAAATCGTACTCGATCTGGCTGGCGGCAGGGAAACCGATCTCGATCTCCTTGAAGCCCAGCTTGATGAGGAGACGGAACATCTCCATCTTTTCACTGACTACCATGGGATCGATCAGGGCCTGATTGCCGTCTCTGAGGTCAACGCTGCACCATACGGGTGCCTTTTCGATTTCCTTGTCAGGCCACTGCCTCTCAGGATAGTGTATGACCGGATTCTTCTTGTATTTTTTATAATTCAGCATTTTATTTATCTCCATTTCTCCAAAAGCTGATCAAAAACTGCAATTCCGGGCACGCCCGCGGGTCCTGCCCGCCGCGGCGGGGAATTGTCAGCCGGAGTTCTCCTCAACTGTCCCGGAGTTCTCCGCATCACCTGAATAAGTTTCTCCCTCCTCCGAATCTTCCTCCTGGATCTCCCGGACGCGCACATAGACAGTCACGCTTTCGCTGCTGTCATCCGTCAGATAGACTCCGTCGGGCAGATAATCCTTGATCTTCAGGCTTTTGTACATACTCGCGTAGAGATAGTCCGAAGTCACGTCGGATATAGGGATTTCTATCGAATCAAAGTCGTCCAGGATACCTGCCGCGCCGGCTACAGTGACAGAGGACGGCTCCAAAGCCGGCTCTGAGCTCAGTTCATAGCCATACGCGATCGGCACCTCCGAACCGCAGGTGATCGGGATCTCTTTTGTCTTATAGATCGTGGCAGTCACCTTTACGGAAGACATGTTGAGATGCAGCTTGTGCGTCTTCATATCTTCCGAAGAAATAGCATTGTCATCCTCGTCATAGAGGATGAGTTCCGGATAGGATTTTATGTTCTTTTCCGCCTCGGAAATGTCCACGGAGACGGCTGCGCGCCTCACTGCGTTGACATAGGACTGAGGACCGGAAAGAATCACCTGGTTCTGTTCCGCGGCAGTGTCGTGGAGGATGTATCCCTGCGCCGGGCTTCCCTGTGTCTCCACCTCCAGGCTGAGAGACCGGGTCTCCTGCGGCTCCACTCTGAGCCTCACATGGGAAATACTCCCTGTAATGCGCTCAATACTGCTGCTGTATTTATCTGTTGTGAGGACGATCCGGACGGAACCGTCCTGCTCTATATCGCGCACATCCGCTGTGGCGATCACGTTTTTGGACTCGAGTTTATCAATGACGGATCTCTTGGCCAGAATCGTGACAACCGGGATGACATCCGTGTTGTCCAGCACTGTGTAGGCATCTCCGCGTCTTTCGATCACGTCTCCGTTCAGAATAACCACACTGACATTGTTGACGGTCATCCGGATCGCGGGATCGCTGAAGGCATTGATCATGTACCAGATCACCAGCGCCAGTATGACAGAGATGATCTTGAGCTTCAGATTCGGGTCCAGATTCCTGATACGCTCAACCATGCGCACCTCCTTCCTTCCCCTTGCTATCCTTCTCCTTGTCATCCTTTTCCGAAGGACCCGGCTTCTTTTTCTTGAAAGCATTTTTCCGGATTTCGCCCAGCGTCCTGCGGGAAGTGTTGTTCCTGGCCTCCTCTTCGGACAGCTTGTTCTGGAGCCTGACAAGAGCTCCCCGGAGCTGTTCGGGTGTCACGTTGCTCCACAGCCGCCCCTTGTAGGAATAGCTGATATTTCCTGTCTCCTCCGAGACGATCAGGGTGAGAGCGTCTGTCTCCTCCGAGATCCCCAGCCCCGCGCGATGTCTGGTCCCCAGGTTTTTATCCAGCCTGGAGGAGGACAGCGGCAGATAACAGGTCGCTGAAATGACACGGTTTCCCCTGATAATGACAGCCCCGTCGTGCAGAGGTGTATTTTTTTCAAAAATATTGATCAGGAGCTGGCTCGAGACAACGCCGTCGATGTCGATGCCGGACCGCGCGTACTCCAGGAGCGGGGTCGTCTGCTCGATCACGATCAGCGCGCCGGTGCGGGCCCTTCCCATCTCGGTGCAGGCTCTCACCAGTTCGTTGACGGTCTTGTCCGAAAAACGGCCCTCCTCCGTCTTGGGGGGCTCCCATCCCAGGATCGAACTCAGAAAGTTTTTGCGTCCCAGTTCCTCCATCGCGTTCCTCAGTTCAGGCTGCAGGATAATAACCAGGGCGGTGACGGCAATTCCGGCAAAATTTCGAAAAATCCACTGAATTGTGGTCATGTTAAATACAGCCGCCATCAAGGCGATCACAAGAATGACTGCGATCCCCTTAATAAGCTGCCACGCACGCGTATCCTTGACCCACAGCAGGATATGATATGTCAGATAGGCTATGATGAGAATCTCGACAAAATCCGTCCACCTCAAACTGGGTGCACTGAGCTGGGAAAAGAAATAAATAAGATTGTCTACTCCGGGAAAGTTCAATTTCAGGTTTTCCTCTCCTTTCCGCCCTTCGGCGGCAATCCCGCAGAGAAGCCTCCGGATGAGATGCTCCGAAGCCGGTATTCAGGTTCAGTGACGCCCGTCCGCGCTCGAATCAGACGGCGTCTCCTCCGCGAACTCATCATAATCCGCGTCGCCGTATCCGGGACTGCTGAAATTTCTGACGGTCATGGAGGGAACCGGAACCATAACTTTCGGAACCGCTTTTACATAGTAATAGTAGTCTTCATCTTCAAACTGAGTACTCTCAATACGGAGATAATCAACATTAAAAGCAAAAAATCGAAAGACCTGCGCCAACAGGAAGGATACCGCGATCCCGATAAAGACCCTGGCCAGGTCAATATTGGTCTCGTATTTCATATCCCCCAGCAGAAGCACTGCCAGTTCCAGCACACTTCCGACTGTGATCGCGACGATCCAGGCATTAGCCATGACAAGGTGGCGGATGAAGCACACAATGACAGCTGTCAGGGCGAGAGCCGCGACAAGAACGATCAGCTCCCTGTCCTTCATGATACCGTCGACCAGACTCCGGAAATTGGAAATCAGCCGCTCTCCCGTGAGCGCGGCATCGGTTCCGCCCATTGATGGAAGTTTCTCTTCCACCAGGACCACATATCTCGCGAATACAAGGCCGAAAATAATGGGAACCGCCGTTCCGGGTCCGAAAATGAGGCCCGCGATCACCGGCACCGCGTAGTGCACATTCAATGCGTACGCGATCGGTATGACCAGAAGTACCATGATGTCCCTGGGTACAAACCGGAAGTACAGAAGGATGCACAGCAGCAGAAGCGCCACGCATATGGCTGTCGCCTCGAGCGACAGCTTGTACAGGTCCCAGACCATTACCAGGGCAATAATTCCCGCCGCGTATCCGGGCGGAAGCATCGAGCAAACCAGCGCGATGATCACGTTGAGGAGGGTGCTCCCCAGCGCGGCGCCTGCGGGGCCGTGCGCTCCCAGATGTGTGCGGAGCAGAAGAAGCAGGGCAAGCGAAACCGCGAACCGGAGGACCGGCAGCAGCAGGTATTCCTGCTTCTTATAAAACAAAATTAATCTCTCTCTGAATTGATATATTCCAGCGTTACCGTTCATTACGCCTCCGATGATGGGAACCGCGCGGGCACACCTTCCTTGCGGCGGTACACCTCACACAGCCGATTATTCCTTTATTGATTTCGCCGCATGCGCTCCTGACATTCGGAATCCCGCCCCGCGGCCGGTGCCCCGCGCTTTTGCGTGGATTCTTCCTCATGTTTAGCGCACGGAAAATGTCCGCAAATGTCCGGGCGGGCCCGGCATTGGAAGCCGCTTTCCCTGCAGCTTCCTCACATGCGCTCCTTCTGGTAAATGTCCGTCAGAGTATCCAGATCCTGCTCATACAGCATCCGGCGTTTCTCATAGGCAATGCTGCGCCCATGATAAATCAGGAACGTGGCAAAAAGATAAACCGCCATAAAAGCGAAATAGGTCGTTGCGGCACGCTGCAGAATCGGCCCGAGCGCATTCTCATAGACCGAAAAGAAAATATCTTCAAAATAGTAGCCGCAATAAATGGCGGCACAGACTCCCCAGGCCAGTGTCCCCGTGAAAATAGAACCTACAATCTCGGCGAACACAAAGTCATTCTGGAAAAATCTGGCTTTTCTGGAGTCTTCTATGCCCCGTCCCTCCTCATAAACAGTGACACGGGTCATGAGACGGATTTTTTCTTCATTCAGCATTTATTTCCTCTTTTCAGAGCTTTTTTCCGGAGTTCTTCCGCAGACTTTCCGGCAGGGATTTCACTGTGTGAATACCCGGAAACGCCCGGTTCCCGCCTCCGTTTCTCCTGCCTCAGCATCCGTCCGAAGAGTCTTCGCCGATGGCAAGGGTCATAAAGCATACACGGTCCGCGCCCCTCTCATAAAGAACATGCGCGCACGCGTCGATTGTAGCTCCGGTTGTATAAATGTCATCAATGAGCATAATCGAATTTAATGATACATCATTTCCAAATGCCTGAAAAGCCCTTTTCAAATTATTTTGGCGTTCGGCCGGCGCCATGTTTTTCATGGGAAGCGTGTCCGTCACACGCCTGAGAATGTCCCCGCGCACCGGAATCCCTGTCAGTCGGGAAATCTCACGAGCCAGAATAAGAGCCTGATTATACCCCCTTTTTTCGAGACGATCCGCGGAAACCGGCACAGGAATGAGGAAATCAGGCCTTGCGGAGCCGGCCGCGAACTTCTCCAGCTTCTCCGCCATACATCTTCCGTAATAACCTCCGTATTCCTGCCTTCCTTTATACTTGAAACGGAAAATACCGCCCGCCGCGCTGTGATATGTAAAAACAGCGCAGCCCCGTTCATAAATATGGGGATGGGAACTGCAGTCAGAGCAAAAATGCATGAAAGAAGACCTCAGCTGCTTCCCGCAGCGCCGGCACACCGGTTCCTCCACCCTCTGCAGAAGTTTCTCACACTCAGGGCAGATCAGCGCCCCCGCAGGTTTCACCGGCCTGTCGCAGACGGGACAGCGCCTGGGATAGACCAGTTCCCTCGCCGCCCTGAGCACATTGACCGCATATTTAAGAGGCCGGCCCGCCGGAATGCCCCCGGACTGCCCGCCCCCGATCATATCCCTGTAGAACAAAAAATCTCTGCTCCTCTTCTGCATCATGGCTGTTCCGTTCCCCCCGGATAACTTTGCAGCTGCTTCTCTCTCCGGATGTCCCTCTGGCTGTTCCGCTCCACCGGCCGACTTCATAACTCTTCCGCGCCTTGAGCTGTCATCAGAATTGTTCCGTTCCCCCGGCTGAAAGAATCTGTGATATTTCAACGATCCTCTCGCGAAGCCCGGTATATCTTCTCGTGCGCCGCACATTGGCGATCATGCGGTCGACGCCGTCCCTGCTTCCCAATATCACGACACAGTTTCTCGCCCTTGTAACCGCTGTGTAGAGAAGGTTGCGGTTAAAGAGGCTGGACGGGCCTGTCAGAACCGGCAGGATCACCGCCGGGTACTCGGATCCCTGGGACTTGTGTACAGTGATCGCATAGGCCAGCTCCAGATCCTCAAGTTCCGTGAAAGGATATTCCACCGTCCTGGAATCATCAAAACACACGGTCATAGAAGCGCTCTGAAGATCGATTTCCTCAATCCGGCCGAAATCACCGTTGAATATCCCCATGCCCCTGTCGATGGGAAGGTTGAAATTGCCGCGTTTTTCCCACTCAATATTATAATTATTGCGCGTCTGCATGACCTTGTCCCCCTCGCGGAAGACAGTTTCCTGACGCACATATTCCCTCTTGCCGTCCGCGGGAGGGTTAAGTACACTCTGCAGGACCTCGTTCAGCCGCTCGACTCCCAGATTCCCCCGCCGCATCGGAGTCAGGACCTGAATGTCCTCAGGCCTGCAGTCGGCATATTTGGGAAGCATCTCCCGGATCAGCTGAACCGTGTGCTTGTAGATCACCGGCGCCTGGTCCCGCTCCAGGAAAAAGAAATCCCGGCTCTTGTTGTCCATGGGCAGGGAGGCCCCCTCCAGGATTCTGTGGGCGTTCATGACAATATCGCTCTCACTGGCCTGGCGGAACACATGCTGCAGCATGATCGTGTGAAAAGCATTTGACTCAATCAGGTCCTGCAGAACACAGCCCGGCCCCACACTGGGCAGCTGATTCACATCCCCCACAAGAATAAGCCGCGCCCCGTCGGGAACTGCTTTGAGCAGGGCATGGAACAGGTTCATGTCCACCATGGACATCTCATCTATAATGACGACATCCGCCTCGAGGGGGTTATCCTCACCCCGCTCAAACCAGGAAAATTTTTCTCCTTTTCCCCCCTTCTTTCCGCCCGGGAAGGACAACGGATCACTGTCAAAAAAGCCGCCTTTCTCCTGGTCCTCCGCGATCGTGCGGATTCCGAGAAGGCGGTGGATGGTCATGGCAGGTTTTCCGGTCGCCTCCGTCATACGCCTAGCCGCCCTCCCCGTGGGAGCAGCCAGGAGCACCTCCAGCCCGTCCTCCTCAAAGAACCGGATGATCGTGTTGATCGTTGTCGTCTTGCCCGTCCCCGGACCTCCCGAGATCAGCAGAATCGCGTTCTCCGCCGCTTCCTCTACAGCCTTGCGCTGCAGCGGATCCAGCGTGATCTCCTCCTCCTTCTCGAGACAGGCGATCTTTTTTTTCATCTTTTCACGGGCGCCCTTGCCGCTCACATACCGCTGCACACTGGCATCAAGCTCCAGGAGCATTCTGGCGATCTCCTGCTCCCTGCGGAAAAAGCCCGACAGATAAACCTCAACAGTCCCGGGATCCACACCAAAGCCATTGCCGAAGCCATCGCTTCCACCGGCGTGATCCGCCTTCTCCGCATAGGCTCCCGGCCGCCTGTCTCCCTCGAAAAAGCTTCCTCTGCCGTCCGAATCATCTCCGCTGTCCGCTAATGACCCCTGCGCCCCGCTTTCCTCAAAGTGCTTTTCATCATCCGGTCCGGAACCATTGAATTCATTGAAGGCACTGAAATCGTTAAAACCATTGGAACTATTGGAACCATTAAAACCATTCTCCGGCCTTCCTTTATAGTTCCCTGACTCCATCGGAGCCTTCCTCCGATGGAGGATCCGTACCCTGCGGTCCACGGCCAGGTTCTCGAGCTGTATGAAAATATCCTCCGGGTTCAGACGCAGAAGAGAACAGGTTTTCCTGACCAGCAGATCTTCGGGAAGAAAGCTGTGCCCTTCTCCCGCCGCCTGCGTCAGAGTATAGAGCAGGCCGCTGCGGATCCTGTACTCCGAATCCGCCTGAATCCCTATGCGCCGGGCAATCTCATCCGCCGTCGCGAATCCGATTCCCCGGATATCCTCCGACAGGCGATAAGGATTGACCTTCATGATCTCATACAGATCAGTCCCGTAGGCCTGCCAGATCCGCGCGGCATGCGCGCTCCCGATTCCGTATTTCTGCAAAAAGATCATGGCGTCCCGAAGATCCTTTTTGTCCTCCATCTGCGCCCCGATCTCACGCGCCATCCGAAGGCTGATCCCCTTGATCTCCGCCAGCTTCTCCGGCTCCTCCTCCATGACCCTGAGCGTATCATCCCCGAAACGTTTCACGATTTTGGCGGCCATCGCGGGACCGACCCGTTTGATACTCCCGGCCGCAAGATACCGGTACATGGCCTGGGCGTTTTCCGGAGCGATCACCTGATAATTCCTGACACGCATCTGCTCCCCGTAAACCGGATGCGTGACATACTCTCCCGAGACGGCACAGCTCTCCCCCTCGCTGATCGAAACAGGAGTTCCGACACAGGTGATCACATCCCCGATCGAGCCGGCGGAAAGAGTCCCTTTCCCTCCGGATCCGTCCGAAGAAGCCGCCTCTCCCGCATCCGTAACGGTCACTTCAAATACCGTATACCCGCTCTCCTCACTGCGATATATGATATGCGAAACAAAGCCCTTAAAATCAGCCATTCCTCTTCCCCATGAGTTCCATTATGTATGTTCTGCCGGCGGAGCGGTAATCCCGCCGGAGCGGGCCGCCCCTCCGCGCTGCAGCTCACACAGCTCACTTATTCAGCATCTTGTTCACATAATACCCCGTATAGGAATCATGCCTCTGCGCGATCTCCTCCGGCGTCCCGCACGCCACCACAGTGCCGCCTCCGTCCCCGCCTTCGGGGCCCATATCGATGATATAATCGGCAGTCTTGATGACGTCCAGGTTATGCTCGATGACCACGGCCGTATTTCCTCCTTCAACCAGCTCGCGGAGGATCCTGGTCAGCTTGGCGACATCGTCAAAATGCAGGCCGGTGGTGGGCTCATCGAGGATATAGATTGTCTTACCGGTGCTCTTGCGGGAGAGCTCCGTCGCCAGCTTGATTCTCTGTGCCTCGCCGCCCGACAGCTCCGTGGAGGGCTGCCCCAGCTTGACATAGCCCAGACCCACATCGTAGAGGGTCTGGATCTTGCGGCGGATGGTGGGAATATTTTCAAAAAATTCCAGTGCCTCCTCGACAGTCATTTCGAGGACATCGGAAATGTTTTTTCCCTTGTAACGGACCTCCAGGGTCTCCCGGTTGTAGCGTCTTCCGTGACACACTTCGCAGGGGACGTAGACGTCGGGAAGGAAGTGCATCTCGATCTTGATGATGCCGTCGCCGGAGCAGGCCTCACAGCGTCCGCCCTTGACGTTGAAGGAAAAACGTCCCTTGGCATAGCCGCGGGCGCGGGCGTCCTGTGTGCCGGCAAAAAGAGACCGGATCAGGTCGAAAACGCCTGTATAGGTGGCGGGATTCGAGCGGGGGGTGCGGCCGATCGGGGACTGGTCGATATTGATGACCTTGTCCAGCTGGTCGATCCCCTCTATGTCGTCGTGCTGACCTGGGATGGTGCGCGCCCGGTTCAGATCGCGGGCCAGTCTCTTGTAGAGAATCTCATTGACCAGAGAGCTCTTTCCGGAACCGGATACTCCGGTGACGACCGTGAGGACACCTGTGGGAATGTCCACGTCGATGTGCTTGAGGTTGTTGACTTCGGCGCCCCGCACATGGAGCCAGCCCGTGGGGAGGCGGCGCTCCGAAGGCACGGGGATGGATTTTTTTCCGCTCAGATACTGGCCGGTGATGGATTCGGGGACTGCCATGATCTCCTCTGCCGTCCCGCAGGCGACGATCTCGCCGCCGTTGGAGCCCGCGCCGGGGCCGATATCCACGATGTAATCGGCGGCGCGCATGGTATCCTCGTCGTGCTCGACCACGATCACAGTGTTCCACAGGTCGCGCAGGTTTTTGAGGGTGTGCAGGAGCTTGTCGTTGTCCCTCTGATGCAGGCCGATGCTGGGCTCGTCAAGAATGTAGCACACGCCGACAAGGCCGGAGCCGATCTGGGTCGCCAGGCGGATGCGCTGGGCCTCTCCGCCGGAGAGGGTCGCGGTCGCGCGGGCCAGGGTCAGATAGTCCAGGCCGACGTCATTGAGGAAGCGGACGCGGGCGCGGATCTCTTTGAGCACCTGCTTTCCGATCATTTCCTGGGTCTTTGTGAGCTGCAGATTCTCCATGAAGGTCTGCAGTTTTTTGACAGACATGCATGTCAGGTCATAAATATTGATATCCCCCACGGTGACCGCCAGGGACTCTTTTTTCAGACGCTTTCCGCCGCAGGTCTCGCAGGGCGTGATCTGCATGAAGGTCTCGTACTCCGCGCGGGAGCTCTCGGAGGCCGTCTCGCGGTAGCGGCGGCGGGTATTTTCCAGAATGCCCTCGAATACGACCGGGTAGATCCCCTTGCCGCGCTGTCCCTCGTAGTGGACGTCCACACTGCGGTCGGCCCCGTACATGAGCATATGCCGGACATTTTCAGGCAGCTCCCGCCAGGGAGTCGACATGTCAAAGCCGTACTCTTTGCTGAGGGCGGTCAGAATGGCATTGGCAAAGCTGCCCTTGTTCATGCAGGACTGCCAGCCCAGGACGGCGATGGCCCCGTCGTTGATGGACAGGCGCTCGTCAGGCACGATCAGGCGGGGGTCAAACTCCATGCGGTAGCCCAGGCCCGCGCAGTCAGGGCAGGCCCCGAAGGGGTTGTTAAAGGAAAAGCTGCGGGGCTCGATCTCGGAGATGCTGATCCCGCAGTCGGGGCAGGCGAAGCTCTGGGAGAACTGCAGGAGCTCTCCGCCGACCACGTCGGCCTGGACCAGGCCCTCGGACAGGGCCAGGGCGTTTTCGACGGAATCCGTCATGCGGCGCTCGGTGCCGGGCCGGATGACCAGGCGGTCCACCACGATCTCGATGTTGTGCTTGATGTTCTTGTCCAGAGTGATGTCCTCGGAGACATCGTACATATTGCCGTCGACCCGGATGCGGACGTAGCCCGCCCTGCGGGCCCGGTCGATGACCTTCTCGTGCCGGCCCTTGCGGCCGCGGACGACCGGCGCCAGAATCTGGACCCGGGTGCCCTCGGGCAGGGCCATCATCTGATCCACCATCTGGTCCACGGTCTGTTTGGCGATCTCCCGCCCGCAGTTGGGGCAGTGGGGGATGCCGATCCGGGCATAGAGCAGGCGGAAATAGTCGTAGATCTCCGTCACGGTGCCCACGGTCGACCGGGGGTTGCGGTTGGTCGACTTCTGGTCGATGGAGATGGCAGGGGACAGGCCCTCGATGTTCTCCACGTCCGGCTTCTCCATCTGACCCAGGAACTGGCGGGCGTAAGAGGACAGCGACTCCATGTAGCGCCGCTGCCCTTCCGCATAGATCGTATCAAAAGCCAGGGAGGATTTGCCCGAGCCCGACAGGCCGGTCAGGACGACCAGCTGATTGCGGGGGATGGACAGATTGATTCCCTTGAGGTTGTGCTCGTTGGCTCCCCTGATCCGGATGCAGTCCTCCGCGTAGATCTGCTTGCGGCGCTCTGCGTCGATCTCCTGCTGGGCCAGAGCCTTTTTTTCATTTTCCGCAAGAGCCGGCCAGTAATCGCGCCTGCGCATTTTGACGGCCGATTTTTCCGCTGTTGATGAATCCTTTGTTTTTGCCATGAATGAATTCCTTTTATATCAAATGAGTTATCTCACAAATGACTTGTATAACAAATGACCGCAGCGTCTTTTTATCTTTCGCTTACCTGGTCCGGTGCTCTGTCCG
>JAUNEM010000247.1 GCA_030525515.1 Eubacteriales bacterium | reverse complement strand
GAAGCTTCTGTGGTATCTGGCTGTGAACGAAGACAGTAACAATACAGACGGCAAAGCGGCAGAAAGGAAAACAGCGGAAGGAAGCCCATCCGAAAACAGGCAGTCAGGAAATAAAAAGATGGAAATAGAAACAGATGAAACCGGACGGATTCTTTCTTTTCTGCGCTCGGAGGAAGCACGCCGCTATTTCCATCCTGAGGAAAGCGGCGAGCGTGTCATGGGCTTCAGGTAAAAAAGGCTGATGGGGGCATTTCAGATGAATGCTTAAAGAGCAGGAACGGAAGAGACTAAAGCTAATGTATTATTGAAAAAATCGCTGCGCCATAGCCCTGGCAGGCTATCGCGCAGCGATTTTGTTCAATACAACTATGACACCCCCTCAGAAAGTCAGAGTGTAACGAATGCCGATCCCCTCATCGGACTGTTCCACACACTTGTCGACGGAATAATAATTAATCAGCTTATACTCCAGCTGAGACATGATATGTTCTCTGCTCGGAGCTGGTTTGCTCAGGGAATGCGGGGCAAAAGACATAGTCAGTCTGTTTTTCCCTGCGTCGTATTCAAGAATGACATCAAATGTTCTTTCGTCACCCAGAATCTCATGGAACATCAGGCTGCAGACTTCCTCATAGGATTTGCAGGCATTAATAATGCGCTGTATGTCCAGACCTTTTCCCGAGAAGAAGGGATAGAATCTGCCGATTTCACCGACCAGATCATGTAACTGTTCCGACACCTCTATTTCCAGGCAGGCCAGGCGCCGTGTGAACCTTCGGGTTCTTTCCTTCTTAGGATTATTAAAAATCTGATCGGGCGTGCCTTCCTCATAAATGCCGCCCTGATCCATATAGAACACGCGGTTCGATACGGAATGAGCAAATTCCATACTGTGGGTGACGAACATCATCGTGCAGCCCTTTTTTGCCAGACCCGCGATCACTTCTTCCACCTCACCGACCGTGAGAGGGTCCAGTGCGGAAGTCTGCACGCAAAACACAAAACGGCTGTTTTTTTATATGCCGAATAATAGCTCTTTATATGCCGAAGAATATCTCATGAAAAAATTGCCGTACATAATCTGCACCGTGGTCTTTAACCCAGACTTTTGTCGAAACACCGTTCTGATCGATCAGGTCGTCAACATACTGATGCTGAATTGCCCTTTGTTCAGCCGCCTCCGCATTATCCAGCGTTTCCGATGCCTGTTCCTGTTCGATAAAAATCTTTATTGTATCGATGAGGTTCTGGATACAGGCAGAATCCCAGCTGAGGCTTCTTTTTTTACTGACGTAAACCGGACGGATCGGATCATAGAAACAGGGTTGTGTAGGAATATCTTCAACGTCAGAGATATCTCCAAAGCGCTCTGAATATTTTTCAATCCACTCCCGGAATTGACCATCTTCCCTGTTCTTGACAAGCTCATAGATTTCAATCAGGAACATCCCGCCTTCTTCATTGTAAATAAAGTCGGAACTGATCAGGGGCAGTTTCTTAAAATAGGGCGTCAGTGTGTATGTTGCCATCAGCATATGAGGATTGTTCTCAGTATGCATTGTCATTAAGTGGCCGACATTCTCAATTTCATAATGGGCGATACGAAACTGTATACCGGCAGTTACCGGATTTGTAAATTCACCTGCATCCAGCTTTCTGACAGTATAATTTTGAGCGAGGATTCCGATACCTCTCTCCAAAATGATCTGAACTTTCTTTTCGTTTTCTTCATAGCTGCTCATTGTACAGCGTCCTCCTTAAAAATCACATGAACAGGCCAAGATAACAGGCAATTATAACGAGCAAAAAGCCTGTTTACAGTTATAATAATACAGGATATTTTTATACTCAGCAAGAACACATGTTTTGCGCCTTATCCCGGCGGCAGGAGGAAGGGAGTGAACAAAACCGGATGACTGAAACACAGAGGAAACTGAAATACTGAAGGGGATTTTAAGAAGGGCGAGACTGCAGGGATCTATGCCACGGATGAAAACCGGCTCTTGACTCTCTCATTGTGTCAGGCATTACAGTAATGATGAGCTCAAAAGAAGACCCCATGGAGGTGAAATGAAACAAATGCTGAAAATAGGTGAATTTTCAAAACTTTCCAGAGTCAGCATCCGAATGCTCCGTCATTACGATGAGATCGGTCTTTTGAAACCTGCCGGGATCGACCGGTTTACAGGCTACCGGTATTACAGCCCTGATCAGCTTCCCGTCATTGGACGCATCACAGCACTCAAAGATATGGGATTTCAACTGGCTGATATCGTGAAGATTCTTTCCATTTATGATGATCGGGAGATCCTGGACAGTTATCTTGTGAAGCGTCAGGCTGAACTGAAAAAGATAGCTGAAACGGCGGACTATCAGATGCGGCTTCTGGATACAGCCCGAAAGAGGCTGAGAAAGGAGCAGAACATGAGTTACAATGTTTCGATCAAAATCATTCCCGAACGGTATGCCGCAACCGTACATATGACGATTCCGTGCTATGAAGACGAGGGAATTGTATGGCGGATCATGAGTGAAGAAACCGATCCTATGAAGATGATTCCCGCAGAACCCTGCCTCGTCGCAGCAGAATACCTGGACGATGAGTACAAGGAAAAGGATGTCGAACTGGTGGCCTGGAAGACGGTCAAAGGAGAGTATTCCGATACGGAACATGTGAAGTTCAAGACCCTGCCTGAGGTCAAAGTCGCAAGCTGCATGGTAAAGGGCGGATATGAACAGATGCCGGATGTCTATGGAGCAGTGATTGCCTGGGTCAATGAGAATGGCTATGAATTTGCCGGTTCTATGTTCAACATCTATCATGTAAGTCCGCATGAGACACAGAACCCGAATGAGTACATCACGGAAGTCTGCTATGCGGTGAAATGAAGAAAGATTCAAGACTCGTGAGCGAGTCTTGAAAAGAAAGCAGGTATGAGGTGAAACCGGACAGTAAAATCTACCGGACTTATGTGAAGATTCCGGAGGGCGAGCTGGTCTGTGCCGAAGGATGTACAGAACCTTTCGCACCCGCCTGCTGTGCGGCGAAAGCGCGGTCTGAACCGGGCAGACTGCAAAAAACAAGATCAGACTCCTGCAGGGACTAAGAGACATCCCTCTGGATGAAGTAGGAATCCGTCAGGCTAAGGAGCTGTAATGCAAAACAGAAATATATTGCGATGGATTGCGGCAGCCATCATCACCCTGCTGGCCGCATATCTGCGTATGACTGGTTATCTGCCTGAGAGCGGGCAGCAGACCGCGTATGAGAATCAGGCGGCAGAGGAAAGCGAATATGAAGCAGGCCCTGAGAATCAGGCTGAGGCGGGAAGCGGATATGAAGGATATGGACAAGGCCCTGAGAATCAGGCTGAGGCGGGAAGCGGATTTGAAGGATATGGATCGGGCCCTGAGAACCATACTGCGGAGGGAAATGAACAGAATCAGAGCGGCGGGCTGACCAGGGACGGGTTCTGCCGTGTTTGTTGCAAAATATAAATGCAGAAAGTTGCAGAGCAAAAATGTAGGTTG
>JAUNEM010000246.1 GCA_030525515.1 Eubacteriales bacterium | reverse complement strand
CAAGACTGAGAAGACCACAGAGAAGAAAACACTGAAGAAGGTCAATTCTGAGGATTAAAGGTACAAAAGATCAGTGATCCCTTCATTTGACATAATTCGGATTGAAGGCGGGAAAGACTGACATTTCCATTATCCACTGATTGATGACAGATAATTACGGATAGAATGACTGAAAAGGCTGCATATCTCCGGATATGCGGCCTTTGACTTGGATAGTCAAAATCCTGCGGACAATTCAAATACCTTGAAATTCGCCATTGATTATTCAAATAGCAGATTGTATTATAGTTTTGGCTCTAAAATGTTTCATGAAATTTCTCGAAGAAGAAATTGTTTCATGTCTACAACCTGTGTACTGTATGAACCTGAACGCAGCAAAAGCATTCGGAGACAATACAGATCAGAAAGTATAAAAAGCCGAAAAATAATATCATTTTAAAATTAAGAGAATAAGATTTGTTGTTGAAGGAGGGTGTCACCGTGCTCGAGATTAAAACAAATGATACTGAAACAGCCTGCAAGATTATTGTAGTAGGTGTTGGAGGCGCCGGCAATAATGCTGTCAACCGGATGGTCGATGTGGACATCACCGGTGTGGAATTTATCGGTGTAAATACAGATGTCCAGGCCCTGCAGCTCTGCAGAGCTCCCAAGCTCCTGCAGATTGGCGAAAAGCTCACAAAGGGATTGGGCGCAGGCGCAAACCCCGAGGTAGGAATGAAAGCAGCAGAAGAGAGCGCTGATGAGATCGCCAACGCGATCAAGGGCGCGGATATGGTCTTTGTTACCTGCGGCATGGGCGGCGGAACCGGAACAGGTGCGGCACCTGTGGTAGCCAAGCTGGCAAAAGAGCAGGGTATCCTGACTGTCGGCGTTGTGACCAAGCCCTTCAGCTTTGAGGCCAGAAGCCGCATGACCCGCGCTCTTGCCGGCATCGAGAATATTAAGGAAAACGTCGATACTCTGATCGTGATTCCCAATGACAAACTGCTTGAGATCATGGACCGCAGAACGACTCTTCCCGAAGCTCTGAAGAAGGCCGATGAGGTTCTTCAGCAGGCAGTCCAGGGCATCACAGACCTGATCAACGTTCCTGCCATCATCAATCTTGACTTTGCGGATGTGCAGACCGTCATGCGCGAGAAGGGCGTTGCCCACATCGGTATCGGCTACGGCAAGGGTGAGACCAAGGCTACAGACGCAGTCCGTATGGCTGTTGAGAGTCCCCTTCTGGAGACCACAGTCAACGGCGCTACGGATGTGATCATCAACATCTCCGGAGATATCTCCCTGGCAGACGCTTCCGATGCGGCAAGCTATGTTCAGGAGCAGGCAGGCGAAGATGTCAACATCATCTTCGGCGCTATGTACGATGACAGTAATACCGATTCCTGTGATGTCACTGTGATTGCAACCGGCATCGGCAGCAAAGATGTTATCTCCCCCAATACCATCTTTGGTTCCTCTGCAGGCAAGAGCAGCCCTTATGGAAGAGATCTGAAGACAGGCTTCGGCGAGCAGCTCCGCAGCAATTCCGCAAGCTACAACCGTCCCAGTGGCGGTACAGTCCGTCAGAAAAACCTGGAGATCCCCTCTTTCCTTCGCACAAAGAGATGATTGGGTTTTAAAGCCTTAAATGTTTGCTCTAGACTGCAATCACTATTCTGACTGAGAAAGAATCGCATTTTCTGACAATCAGCGGACAGGATTATGAACTGCTGAGCAAAAGAGAAATTTAACCTCCCTTCACTCTATAAAAAAGGTCATCTGCCGCATGGCGGATGACCTTTTTTAGGTGATGACCGGCTTATCGAATCTTTTATTCAGGCAGGATTCTGCCTGAGAAGACATATTTCCGGATATTTCCGGAAATCCGGTTTACCCGGTTATCCGGTTTATCAGACATTTTTTTCAATTACCCTCTTCCATTTGGGAAAAAAGGTGCTATAATAGACAAGTCGGTAAAACAACGACAATTCCGGCCGATTGATCGGCAGGGTTTCCCATGGGGACGTAGCTCAGTTGGGAGAGCGCAGCGTTCGCAACGCTGAGGTCGCGGGTTCGAATCCCGTCGTCTCCATTATTTTTATGGTCCGCGTGGATGCTGTGTGTGGAAAATGCCAGTATCTTCGCGGACTTTTTTAGCATGTTACAAATGGTATCATTTCCTTTGCAGCAAGATATTGATGACTGATGCCGACACCATACAGGCTGAGAAGACCAGGAGGGTTGACATGCCGATCTGCATCCCCTGTGTATTGGCAACACTGCCGATGATTGCGGGGGCTACGATGGCGCCCATGCTGGTCAGGAACACGAAGAATCCCATACAGACCGGGTATTTTGAGAAGATATCTCCCGCATTAGAGACGGAGGTACCGAACATGCCCGACATGCCCAGACCGATTCCTGCAGTGGCTATGATCAGCCCTGCAGGCGATTTTGTCTGCAGGAGAATAACCATAAAACCAGTTGTGATCAGAGTCAGTACCAGGATCATAGACCTGGGACTGAATTTCGTGGCAGCGGCGGAACAGAGGAGTCTTCCCGCCATCAGGGCCATCCAGAGGACAGACGTGGTGAACTGGGCAAGGGATTCCGCCATGACTCCGGTTTCGATCAGAAAACTGGTCATCCATCCCATAAAGGAAGCCTCTACCGCTTGATAGAAGAAGCAGATGATGACGGTGACCCAGAAAAGCTTCTCTTTGACAAAGCCATAGTCAACTTTCTTTTTCCTGCTGTCTTCCATTTTGTCTGCAGCAGCCGGTGTATCTGATGTTTCGAGATCTTTGTCCGAAAAACCTGCCGGGAGCAGGAAGGCAAGAGAAGCCGCGCAGCAGACGCATCCGATGATTACTGCCGGCCGCCAGCCTGTGACCACCATGGCAATCAGCGGCGCTATGACCGCGCCTGCGGCGAAACAGGCGTGCAAAATGTTCAGAGGGCCTGCATTTCCCTCACTGTAAATGTTCATCAGAAGATTGTTATAATTGGTGATGCCGCCCTTTCCGATACCGATCAGAAACATGGCGGCCAGAAGCCAGACAGGGTTTCCGCTGACCAGAAGCATAACAAAGCCCAGAGTCACGGACAGCTGTATCAGGAGAAAGGAAATCTTGATTCCGAGGAAAAAGGGAAGATAGCCGGCCAGCAGCCCTGCCAGTACATAGCCTACAGACTGGACCGACAACAGCGCTCCGCCGACCTGATAGGAAAGCGCGTAATCCGACTTCATTTCCGGTAGGATAGATCCCAGCATGATCAGGACCAGTCCCAAAGACATGTAAGCATAGAACAGATTCAGTACGACGCCAAGTTTTCTTTTTCCAAGAGAAGAAAAAAAGTTGTTATTTTTCATGAACTCCTCCCTTTCAAAATGTATTTAAACATGTGTAATCCAAGTGTCTCTCCTTATCATTTTGGGAAGAGATTATAGAATATTTCTCTAAAATATTAGCACAACGACCCTATAATAACAATATCCTGCTATTTTGGCGATAGCGTAAGGCGTTTGTAGGAATACTTGGGCGAGATGCCCCGATGTGTAAA
>JAUNEM010000060.1 GCA_030525515.1 Eubacteriales bacterium | reverse complement strand
TCTCCAGCAGGTCGCCAAGTGTGTGGATGTTTTCTCTTGTGATCATATTTGTATTACAATCCTTTCTGATTTTTCGTATTACGAAATATATGGGTAAAAAAATAATCTTCCCTGCCGCAGGATCGCCGGTTGAATGTTCTTCTGCAACATTCTCAGTCAGACCCGTTTTTATTTTTTCGCATTGCGAAATAATCGGATAAAAAATTTTTCCTAATGCCCTGAAATGCAGGATTTCTGCGGAAATAGCAGGCATTCGGAAAAAGCTTCTTCAAAGACGGCAGTTGTGAACAGCCGTCTTTCAAATTCTGCGTGGTTCGTGTTTTGTTTGTACGTATAAAGTATACATGGAATATTTTATTTCGCAATACGAAATGTATACAGACTTTACCGGCTGAATAACATTTATTTTTGCAGATGTGCACAAAAGCAGGCTTATCCTTTTGCGGATCCGCCTGCTTTGACAGTTCGTTTTTAGTTCGTTTTTATTGATGATCGGACAATACCCGCCTTTACATCTCATCAATATAGCGGTTCAGTTTTTTCAGAAGTTCAATGAGTTTGACCGTGTCGTACAGACCCAGCGCCTGATAGAGGCCGCTGTACTGGGTACGCACCTTCTCTCTGCGCTCGGTCACATCCCGTATTCCCTTGGGCGTAATCTTCACCAGCACCCTGCGCCTGTCATCGGGATCCGGTTCGCGGCGGATCATGCCTTTTTTTTCGAGCGTCTTCAGAATATCTGTCATGCGGCCGGGCACCAGCGAGAGTTTTTCCGCCAGTTCGCTGGGATGGAGTTCCTCCTCGTTGCGAAGAAGACAGGTCAGCACTGCGTTCTCTCCGCGGAGGCTCTCCAGGATGATCGCATTTTTTTTATTCCCTATGATCTGAAAAAGAACATTATACAGCTGTTCTCCGTAATTGGTCTCTTCCTTATTCCCCATCTGCGCTCCCCTTGTACAGCGTTTCCTGTCCTGCTGCTCTGTTATCCTCACATCACCGCGTCTGCCGTGCAAATTTCTGCCTATTTTATACAGAATTTCATCAATTTGCAACCGTTCTGCTCTCAGCCAATAAAGTCGTTAAGGAAAGAATCGAAGGTGGTGCAAACGAAAAAGCAGCATTGCGTTTTCCGATAACTGCCCTTTCGTTTGCATCAATTTCGATTTTTCCTGGTTGAACAAAGCGCGTCCGGGATGCCGGTATATATGGACTTTCAATCAGACCGCTTCTGTCCAGAGTGTAGCATGGATCCTCTCATAACTGTACTGTTTTATGCAGGAAAACCGCGATCGCCATCAAAACTGTCCGCATTGTTACTATACACGCCCTATCGAGGGTGTGCATAGTAACAATGCGGACAAGGTTGAGAAAAGACATGAATGGATTGCTGCTCTTTCTGCCGGGTCTTGAACCGGCTGCTTCAAAGCCGGTCAAAGAGAGGTAAACAGGAAAATCCCGTAATAGTTTCCGATCACATATCCCAGTGTGCCGACCAGGATCGCAGGGAAGATCAGGGTGTGCCAGCCCTTTGCGATGGCAAAAGCCGCAGCTGTGGTCGGCCCTCCGATGTTGGCATTGGAAGCGACCGTGATTTCCTCAATGGAATAATTGAACAGTTTCCCGAACACAAGGGAGAAAACAAGGTCCATAAGGACAATGATCGCCGCGAACAAAAGAAGGAGAGGTGCGTCCCTGATGATCAGCGCGATCGAGGCAGGCGCTCCGATGACCGCAAAGAAAATATGGATCAGGAAAGTTCCGATCTCTTGGGCTCCGGAGATATTACCGAAAAACTCCGGGAAGAAGGTGGCCAGCGCCGTGGTGATGGTCGTGATCAGCAGGTACTGATTGCCCAGGAGTCCGCGCAGAAGGGAGATCGCAAAGCTGTCGCCCGCAATGGCTCCTTCAAAAAAGCCGGCCAGCATTTTAGAGACCGCGACGATCAGGCAGGCCGCCGCGAATCCGGTTGCCAGATCCGCAAGGGAAACCGGCCGTGCCTTCCAATACTCTGCCGCCCTGCTTTTATGGGTCTGATGGTGTCTTTTTACCTCCGCCATCTCTTCTTGGGATGACTCAATGTGTGCGCGGCGGTCGATAATGGGATGCCTGTAATGCCTGAGGATCCACCCGGAGGCAGGCAGTGCGGCCAGGACGAAAAAGTAGAGCACCATGAGCAGATTATCCGCGACAATGGAAGCGGAAACCAGGTTTTTTCCGGCTCCTGTGGCGTCCGCCATGGCGACCAGATTGACGGATCCTCCGACATAAGTCCCTACAAACATGGCCAGGGCTGACTTTGCATCCGCCACGCCGATCCGGTTTTTTAAGAGCAGATAGGCGAGGACTCCGCCTGCGGCAGTGCCGAGGCTGGCCAGCAGATATATGCCGAACATCCTGCCGCTCTCCCGCCAGATTTTGCGGAAATCCGCCTTAAACAGGAGAAAAGGGATCGCGAGGGGTACCAGATAAGACCAGATAAAGTCATAGGCAGGGGCGTCCGTCGGGATAATGCGAAGGTTTGCCAGCATCATAGCAAAGACGAGACAGAGCACACAGGCAGACACTTTCGCCGCCCACAAAAAGCACTGTTCGAGTCGAATAGAGACCGCGGCAATCACAACCAGAATTGCAAACAGCATCCAGGAGTTATCGGTCGAAATGAATGTTGACATAAACGGGTCAATGACCTCCAATCTATAGACTTGAGCTTAAGCAATGAGACGTGACTCATCCGATCTTTCCGCTGCGGATGCAGGAGGCGAGTTCTTTTGCGTAGTAGGTGAGGAGCACGGAGGCGCCTGCGCGGAAGACAGAAACTGCTGCCTCGCACATCACTTTTTCCTCATCGATCCAGCCGTTCGCGGCGGCGGCCTTGATCATGGCGTATTCTCCGCTCACGCTGTAGGCGGCCACAGGAACCTCCACTTTCTCACGGACATCGCGGACAATGTCCAGATAGGACATGGCGGGCTTGACCATGATGATATCCGCGCCTTCCTCCACATCCAGGAGGGCTTCGCGGATCGCCTCATGGCGGTTGTGGAAATCCATCTGGTAGCTCTTGCGGTCGCCGAAAGAGGGTGCGGAGCCCGCAGCCTCACGGAACGGTCCGTAAAAGGAGGAGGCATATTTGACGGCGTAGGACATAATCGGCGTCGTGGTGTGACCGGCTGCATCAAGTGTCTCCCGGATCGCGCGCACGCGGCCGTCCATCATATCGGAGGGAGCCACCATATCCGCGCCTGCCTCTACATGGGAGAGAGCAGTCATGGACAGCAGTTCCAGGGTCTTGTCATTGTCGACATCACATCCGCACAGCATACCGCAGTGACCGTGGGAGGTGTATTCGCACATACACACATCCGTGATCAGATAGAGGTGGGGGAAATCTTTCTTAGCCCTGCGCAGAGCGCGCTGGACAATGCCTTCCGCGTTATAGGCCTGGGAGCCGATCTCATCCTTGACGGCGGGAATTCCGAAAAACATGACTTTATCTACACCTGCATCTGAAAGACGGATCAGTTCCTCTTCCATGCGGTCGACCGTATATCTGTACTGTCCCGGCAGCGCCGAGATCTCTTCAACGGTATTTTCCCCGTCCATCACAAACATCGGATAGATCAGCGAAGACGGGTCAAGCCTTGTCTCGCGAACCATACGTCTCAATGTATCACTTCCCCGGAGCCTTCTGGGTCTGATCGTCAAATCCATGTTTCTTTCCTCCTTCTGATTCTGTCTGTATTTGAATTTCTATCGTTGATGATCATTTATCGCTTATAAGGGCTTCCTGTCTTCCGCGGCACATTGCACGACTGCATCAAGCAAGGCATCGAGTGTCGCCTTCTCCGCCATTCGTGTCTCCATGCCCTGTGCCTGAGCAGCCGCCCTGGTCTGACGTCCTATACAGATTGCCTTGATCCCGGACAGATCCGCATCTTCCATCACCGCACTGAAACCGCGCACTGTAGAAGCACTGGTAAAAACGGCGTAGTGGATCTCTCCTTTTTCGATCTGTTCCCGGGCATCGACAATTCCCCGGTTCACATATTCGGTCGTATAGGTCGGAATATCCAGAATGTCGATGTCTCCGGCTTTTTCCAGTTCTTCGACCAGTTCCCTGCTGCCGATCGCGGCCCGGGGGATCAGGACGCGGACCCGGGGTTCAGGGATTTCAGGCTTCTCTGACAATCCGCTTTCTCCGCCTCTCTCCATCCGGATTTTCTGTGCAAGCTCCCGCCCCAGTGTCTCTCCATCATATATAGTGGGCATGAAGTCATGGCGGATCCCATACTGGCGCAGCTTTTTGGCGCTGCCCTCTCCGATGACGGCAAACCGTATGCCCGCCAGAGCTCGTATATCGTGGTCAGACAGAAACCAGTCCATAAAAATACGCACGCCGGTAGGGGATGTAAAAACCATCCAATCAATCTTCCCGGCTTTTGTACATAGCCCGGAGACTCCGTCCGGATCTTTTTGAAAGCAGTCCTCCAGCGCGGGGTTCGGTCTGACCGGCACGGTCTCAATCGAGGGCATCTCCAGAACCTCGGCGCCCATTTTCCGCAGGCGTCCGGCCATCCCGGAGATCAGTTCTTTGGGTCTGGTGAGCAGGATTTTCTTTCCTGCCAGAGGGAGTTTTTCCACCCAGGCAAAAGAGTCCGCCAGACAGCATACCTCGCCGACGACGATGATGGCCGGCGCCTTGATCCGGGCGCGGTCTGTTTCCTCCTCCAGTGTGGAGACTGTCGCCAGAACCCGCCTCTGCCCGGCTGTTGTCCCTCTCTCCAGAACTGCCGCAGGTGTATCGGGCCGGATCCCCGCATCAAGAAGCCCCCGCATTATGACCGGCAGTGTCGACAAGCCCATCAGGAAAATCAATGTGCCTTTGGTTCGGACAAGTGCCTCATAGTCTATACCGAGACCATCGGAATCAGATAAGGAGCCGGTCTTTCCGGAAGTATCCACATTTCGGGAGGCTTCTGCCCTGCCGACGCTGTGTGCGTTTCCGGAACCGCGGCGGTGGCCTGTAATAACGTGCACAGAAGAAGTGAAATCGCGGTGTGTGACGGGAATGCCGTTATAGGCCGGAACCGCAAAAGCACTGGTGACTCCCGGCACAATTTCGTAGGGAATATCGTTCTCAACAAGCAGCTCCAGTTCCTCCCCGCCGCGGCCGAACAGGAAGGGATCACCTCCCTTGAGCCGCACGACCCTCTTCCCGGCAAGAGCCTGCTCCAGAAGCGTCCGGTTGATCTGCTCCTGGGTCATCCGGTGATTTCCTGCCCGCTTCCCGACATTGATCGTTTCTGCCTGATCCGGAATCAATGTCAGCACTGCGTCGCCGATGAGGGCATCATAGACGACAACTTCCGCGTTCCGGAGGACCTCCAGTCCCTTGATTGTAAATAGTCCCAGGTCTCCGGGACCGGCTCCGACAAGCCAAACTTTTCCTGTCATAAAAATATCCTCTGTAAAAACAGACAAAATATCCTCTGTAAAAAACAGACCTACCTGTGTCTTTTCATGTCTGCCAGAACCAGAGCGGCGAGTTCTCTGCCTGCGGCGCGCCCCTCTTCAGGGCTGGAAACCTTCACAGTGATCTTTTTGCGATAATTCCTGCCGGTTTCCTCATCGTAGTAAAACCCGCTCAGTGTCATTGGACTGAAGACATCCGCCTCACACCCAGCGGTGTCTCCGTCCGCGCCAAAGCCGCAGCAAGCATCGGAATCATCGGAAGCACCGGAATTATCAGACTCACTCAAACCGTCAAATTCCGCATGGGCGGAAATGGGAGATGTGCATCCGCCGCCGAGGGCACCGACAAAGCCCCTTTCCGCCGCAGCCGCAATGGCAGACCGCGCACTGACAAAGCCGTCCAGGCAGGAGTAATCCACACCTTTTCTGCCCTGCAGGGCAAGTATTCCCTGCCCTGCGGAGGGAATCATTTCTTCTGTCGAAAAAAACCTGCTGATCCTGTTTTCCAGGCCCAGCCGCCGCAGTCCCGCGGCCGCCAGGATGATGGCACTGTACTGTCCCTCGTCGAGCTTGCGCAGCCTCGTGAGAACATTCCCGCGCACACTCTCGAACCGCGCCTGCGGAAAAAGCTCCTGCGCCTGCAGGGTGCGCCGCCTCGAAGACGTCCCTATGGGCTTTGACAGGTCCATCTCTGAAATGTCAGAAATGCCCTCCGGAAGCACAAGCACGTCGCGGGGATCCTCCCGCCCGGAAAAGCCGATGACGGGCAGATCCTCCGGAATCTCTGCCGGAAGGTCCTTCAGGCTGTGGACAGAAAGATCTGTCCTTCCCTCCCGCAGGGCCTGGTCCAGTTCCTTGACAAAAAGCCCTTTTCCGCCGATCTCATCCAGGCGCTTATGGAGGATTTTGTCCCCCGTCGTCTTCATCGTTATCAGTTTGGTCTGCATCCGGGGGAAATTTTTGCGCAGGTAGCCGAGTACAAGCTCCGACTGTCTGACGGCCAGCAGACTCTCCCGGCTGCCGATGATCAGTTTTTTCTCATCCTGTGCCAATTTATACTCCTATCTCCATGCGGAATCATTACATGAAATTCAAGACTCGCTTGCGGGTATTGCGCAATGAAGAGTAAAAATCATGACTCGTCTGCGTGTCCTGCGTCCATACTTAGTGCAGGACTGTTCATATAGGACTGCAGAAACGGAAACCACCCGTCTCAGCTGCTTTTGTCCTACCGGCGTCTCCTCTTGATAAAGTGATTCGCGATACCGCCGACGATAATAAAGACAGCTGCGCCCGCGAGAACCCGCAGAGCTCCTTCCTGGGGCACGCGGCTTTTACTGCCGATCGTGTCCTCATAGAAAGTCAGTGTGTAGTCAATCTCCACAGGGTCGCCCATGGCGGTGGTGTCCGCAATGATCTCCATCGGGGCATCCATCGCTGTGACAGGAATGGTAAAAGAGGAACTTCCGCCGTCTGTTGTCTCATTGAGATATTTTTTACCGTCCAGGATCATATAGTCGTAATAGGGGCTGCTCCAGAGAAGTCTGGCATAAGCTCTGCCTTCCTGCACGATCATCCAGGTCGGCGTCGTCACGGAGGCTCTGCCGCTGCCTCCTGCCAGGCTTACCTCGATGGAATACTCCCCGTCGGGCAGATCGGTCGGAGCCGCCTGCGGCTCCGTATTCTGCTCTCCTTTTTCGGTCCCTGTTTTTTCATGGGACCCGCTTCCGGGTATTTCCCAGGACCCGGCTTCCGCCTTTCCCGGGGCCCCGCTTCCGGACTTTTCCGGGAATCCGCCTTCGGCTTTACTTTCCTCTGCCTTGCTTTCTTCTGTTTTGCTTTCCCCTCCCTCTCCGAATTCGCTGAACTCTTCATAAAGAGTGAGTGCCTCGCCGATCCTGTCATAATCCGGATACTCGAAGAGCAGGGAATCCGCCGGAATATCGGCCGCGTGAAAGAGAATCTTTCGGGGATACCACTTCTTCTTTTTCTTCGAATAAGCGGCCAGATCCAGCTCCGCATCGAGCGCCTCCACCGGAATCGTAAAAGTATCCCAGGTATCTATTTCGACGGAAGGAATATAGTCTTCATAGGGGGCTGCTGCGGCTTCCTCTGCCGTTCCGGGATAGACCAGGAGGTAGCTGGAACTGGACATAGTCAAAAGCGCTGTCATCTTCCCTTCTTTGACCGTGAGCTTTGCCTCCTCTATATGAAAAAAGGAGGAGGAGCATTCCGTGCCGACAATGTACTCGCCATCTTTGATCATGTTCCCCGATACCGGGGTCATTCCGTAGGGCGCCAGATTCTCGTTGGTCTTTCCCATCGATGCAGAACCCGCAACTTCATCATATCCCTTTTCCGCGCGGACATCCATGGCCGGAAGGGTAAGCAGGATTGAAAGCAGAACCGGAAGCAGGAGCAGGGTGCGGAAAAAGGAAGAGAGCTTTGGTGAAAAAATTATTCCGGCAGTTCTATGCCCCCGGGAATATGACAGCAGTCCCCGCCGATCATAGCTGCCTGCTGTTTTTTGCAATCTTGTTTTAATCATTTCCCGATTCTCTGTCATGGTGTTTCTCTCAATGGGTGACTTGCAGGAGAAAGAGCAATTTTATTCTTCTCTTCGGCGCGCAAGACTTGCGAGCGAGTCTTGAAATTTCTTTTGATTGCCTTTTCATACATCCTTACGGCATCTGCATCTTAAAGTGTCTTCTTGCGATAAATGTATACCATTGCGATCAGTGAAAAAACCACAAGGTACAGCAGGAGAACAATAAATCCCATCATACCCGGATCCTCGCCGTGAGAGATCGCGCGGATCATGCCGCTTGTCTGGGAGAGGGGCAGGGCGCCGACAATTCTGCGGAAGACGCCGGGCATCTGGTCCGTTGAGAAGAAGGTGTTGCAGAGGAAGGACATGGGCGTAATGATGTAGGCATTGTAGCGCGGCGTGTCCGCATAGCTTTTGGACAAAAAGGACAGGACCAGGGCGATGGTGGAGAAGACCATTCCGTTGAGGAACATGATCAGGAAGCTCCACCCGTTGAAGATCAGTCCGTTCTGTACCGGAAGGGTGAGGAGCAGTATGACAATGCCCGCATACATGCCGCGAAGAGCGCCGCCGAGGATCTGCCCGGTTATGAACTGCCAGAGCGGGGTCGGCGAGACCATAACCTGGTCCAGGGCTTTTTCATACAGTCTCTGAACGCTCATATTCTGGGCAACCGCGCCAAAACTTCCCGTCATCGTTGACATGGCCACGATGCCGGGAATCAAAAACATCAGATAAGGTTCGCCGTGGGAGGTGGTCTGAATGCCGAAGCCGAAAATAAGCAGATACATGAGGGGCGAGATCATAGCCGCCATCGTAATCTTATAAAAATCGCGTCGGAATTCGACCCATTTTTCCCAGAGGACAGTGATAATTCCCATGTTTTACATTCCTGCTTCTTTTATGGGTTGTTTTATGGGTTAATGAAAGTTTTTATGCACTGCATTTTCTGCGCAAGGCAGCACCTGCCTTTATTTCTTCTCAAGACGCCTGCCCAGGCGCTCCAGGAAGACGTCTTCGAGTGTGGTTTCGCGCATGCCGGCGCCGGGGCCGGCTTCCTGCAGGCAGCGGATGGCTTCTTCTCTGTCATGAAAGAAGCGGCTGACAGTCTTTTCATCCGTGATCTCGTCGATGGCAAAACGGCCGAGCCGGTCGATCAGCTCTCGGGGCGGGGCAACGGCATTGATCCTGCCCCGGTCCATAAGGGCGACGCGTTCGCAGAGTGTCTGTGCCTCTTCCATGTAGTGGGTGGTCAGAAGGACTGTCATTCCCCGGTTCTGGAGCTGACGCAGCAGGGTCCAGGTCTGGCGGCGTGACAGAGCGTCCATACCTGCCGTGGGTTCGTCCAGGAGCAGGATGTCGGGTTCCGTCATAAGAGCCCGGCAGATCATGAGTTTGCGCTTCATACCGCCTGAGAGATGACGGACAGTGCGCCGGCGGTATTCCAGAAGCCCTGTGAACTCCAGCAGTTCCTCTGTCTTTTCCCTGATTTGGCGCCGCTTCATGAAATAGAGACGGCCCTGGTATTCCATGACTTCCTCCATGGTCATATCCTGGCGCATGGAGTATTCCTGGGTGATCACACTGAGCCTGCGTTTCTGGGCATGGGCGCGCCGGTCGAGCACATTGCCGTCCAGAAGAATCCTGCCCTCCGTGGGAAGAAGAACGGTCGACAGCATGCTGATCGTGGTCGTCTTGCCTGCTCCGTTCGGACCCAGAAGGCCGAAAAACTCCCCGTCCCGGATCGTCAGGTCAACATGATCCACTGCCGTGAACGTCCCGAATTTCTTTGTAAGTCCCTGTATCTCAATCATCGCTTTCCCTGTCTGCCTGTAAACCACACATGACTTTTTGAAGTGTCGTGAATATACCGGTAAGTATCAGCCGCGTTTTTCCTTGGCGATCACAAGAGAGAAATACCCTGCGTCATCGGGGATTTCCTCTGCGCTGTGATAGACCTTCTCGTTGGCCATACCGCAGTTTTCCACACAGCCGACCTGGCGTCCGCTGGCCATGAGAAGCTCCTTTGTCTCCTTCATGTGGCTGGCGGATTTCATCAGTACATAAGTGCCGGCCAGATCCAGAGCCTCTCCTTTTTTGTGGGAGGCGGGTATCACGTGAAGTGGTTCGTTCCACTCGGTAAGGGAAATATTCAGCCGCGCGGCGGCCGCGCAAAAGGAGGGAATGCCGCTGACAAGTTCCACCCGGTACCCGTCCTCCTCCAGAATGTGCTGCAGATAGCTGAAAGTGCAGTAGATCGTCGAGTCGCCGAGGGTCAGATAGACAACATTTTTGCCCTGGTCCAGATATTTTTCCAGCAGTTTTGCACCCCTCTGATGTTCCTCAGCAAGTTTTGCCCGGTCTCTGATCATGGGCATGTATATGGGTACCAGAGTCTTTTCGGCAATTTCCGGCACGGATCCGGAGGCGATTTTGTAGGCGGCTGATTCCTCTGCGACTTTCCCCGGGACAGCGATCACTTCGTTCTCCCGGATCAGGCGCGCCGCCTTCAAAGTCATCAGTTCCGGATCTCCGGGACCTACGCCGACGCCGTACGCAATTCCTCTCATAAATAATTCCTTTCTGTCTCTAATGCAGGTCATTCTCTCATTCCGTCTTATTCCAGAGCGCCCACAGGTGCCGCCTCCCGGCAGAAAATATTTCTAAAAGGCAGTTCCTGCCGCTGCAGGCTGCACAAAAATATCTTTGCTTTTGCGTCCCTACAAATCGTTCCAATTATAGCATGTATAGCATGCGGTCGGAAACGCTTTCAATTCAGTAGAAACTTTCCTCAGCGAACACCCCATGGGCTACGGAATGATAAACAGTGCCATCTATGATTCCGGACAATAGGGCAGAGGCGGCAACGCCGCCCTCTGCCCCTCGACCGGCCCGTGTCCGCCGCAAGGCGGAAAATTTCATTACACGGGCCGTGTCATAATAAGGCAGAGGCGGCCAAGCCGTCCTCTGCCCCCGACCGGCCCGTGTCATAAAAAGAGACCGGCTGCCCAAATAAGACTTGCGCCGGTCCCTGTTTTTTATTTTATGCCTGGGTGATGACCTGATGCCCGCAAACATTTATGAATAAACTACATGCTGCTGTATCAGGCCGGACGCAATCCGCTGTGCCGAACGGTTTGCAGATTACGGACGCTCACTGTTTGACAGGGTCGGAGACGATGACCTTGTGGTCATACCACTTGCCTTTTTCTCCGACGATGGCACAGTCAAATTCCTCGTCGAGTACCGGTACGGGAATGTCAAACCCGAAGACCTCCTCTTTCTGGCCATCGCTGTAGGTCACTTCGTCTGTTGTGGGCTCGATGACAGCGGCGCCTTCCTGCTGTGCCTCCGCGGCAGTGCCCTGGAAAAGGTTGACGATCTTTTTGGAGACAAGGCTGACATGAATGGTCATCCTTCCGTTTTCGACAGTCAGAGTTCCCTTGTCGTCGTTGGTTTCATTGACATGGAACATACTGCTGTCTGTCTTGAAGGTGGCTGTGTAGGTGCCATCCTCAATGGGAGCATTTCCGGTCTCTTCGGCTTTGTCCTCAGAAGTCTCTTCCGCAGTTTCTTCTGCAGTATCAGCATCGGCTGCTGCCGTGGGATCCAGTCCATCGATCGCATTTAACATATGTGCGACATAGAGGTCCTGAACTTCCTGAATCCGTCCGAGTCCTTCAATCTGGCAGTCGACGCTGTCAAAGCTGCCGTCCGCCTTGAACATGCTCTTCCAGGAATCCTCCTCGTCGCCAGCCATGTCATTGTTGGCGTGGTCGCCGGCCACGACCATCAGGGGACGGAGGATCACTTTCTTATAACCTGCCTCTTTGACTTTGGCAATGACGTTTTCACAGGACGTCTCTTCAGGCTCGCCCTCGACAGTGCCGATGAAGACGTTTTTGTAGCCAAGAGAATCCATCTGGGCCTGCATCTGGCTGTAGGTCACTTTGGCGACATGGGCGGTTCCGTGGCCCATGAACACAAATGCGGTCCCATCTTCCTGTGCTGCCTCGAGGCTGTCAAAACCAGCCACTTTTACAGCTTCTTCTACCACTGCCCTGGCGACAATTTCTTTATCTTCATTGACGACAGACGCATCCTCGCCGACTTCTCCAAGAAGGGGCTCCGCAACGCTGACAGTCGCAAAGTCAGCCTTTGCTGCTTCGACAGCTGCCATAAGTTCATCATATTCAGCGCCGTGCATCAGATGTGTGGGCTGAATAGCGAGGTTTTTGACTCCGTTTTCCTTTGCGCGGGCCAGCGCCTGCTCAACGTTGTCGATGACTTCACCGTCACGGGCCTGCACATGATTGATGATGATCTGCGCTGTGAAAGCTCTGCGGACAGACCAGTCAGGGTATGCCGCCTGCAGTGCTTTCTCGATTCCGCCGATATCAGTCGCGCGGCTGTCGTTGAAAGATGTGCCGAAACTGACGACCAGCATCTCATTCTGACCGATTTCATCTGCGTTGAGCGGATCGTCCGCGGATGCGTCGCCCGTGTCACGGCCGAAATAATCGGGATCCTCCACCTGGGCCTTCTGCTCATCTGTCAGGGCATCCCATGCAGCTTTCGCCGCCGCGATATCCGCGTCTGTCGTCTCTGTGCGCTCCTGCACATTGAGGGCTTCGATCAGAGCTGAACACTCCTCTACAGCTTTTCCGTCCTGCTTTGCAGTTTCTGCTTCCAGGGGCTCCGCCTTCATGGCAGCGGCGGTGTGCGCGACATAAACCGCCTCTACATCTTCGATGCGGCCGAGGCCCGCGATCTGGCAGTCGACGCTGTCAAAGCTGCCGTCCGCCTTGAACATGCTCTTCCAGGAATCCTCCTCGTCGCCCGCCATGTCGTTGTTGGCGTGGTCGCCGGCGACAACCATCAGGGGACGGAGAACCACTTTCTTGAAGCCGGCCTCTTTTACTTTTTCGATAATCCGGTCACAGGCAGTCTCCTCCGGCTCGCCCTCGACGGTTCCGACAAAGACATTGGTGTATGCGAGGGAGTCCATCATGGTCTGCATCTGGCTGTAAGTCACCTTGGCGGCGTGGGAGGTGCCATGGCCCATGAGGACAAATGCTGTGCCATCCTTACCGGCTTCCGCCAGGCTATCATATCCTGCTTCCTTTACGGCTTCCTCCACGACAGCCCTGGCAACAGTTTCTTTATCCTCGTTGACGATCTTGGCGTCCTCACCGACTTCTCCCAGAAGAGGCTCCGCAACGCGCACAGTCTCAAAATCACCTGCGACAGCCGTCACAGCTTCCATGAGCTGATCATACTCGGCGCCGTGCATCAGATGTGTGGGCTGAATGACCAGGTTTTTGACGCCGTTCTCCTTTGCGCGGGCCAGTGCCTGGTCGATGTTGTCGATGGCCTCTCCGTCACGAGCCTGCACATGATTGATAATGATCTGGGAAGTAAAGGCCCTGCGCACGGACCAGTCCGGGTTGGCTTTCTGCAGAGCTTTCTCGATGCCGCCGATATCTGTAGCGCGGCTCTCATTAAAGGATGTTCCAAAGCTCACGACCAGAAGCTCGTTCTCGCCGATCTCATCCGCATTGAGCGGATCGTCCGCGGAGGCATCGCCGGTGTCGCGGCCGAAGTAATCGGGATCCGCCTCTTCGCCTTCCACCATTGC
>JAUNEM010000059.1:11132-13717 GCA_030525515.1 Eubacteriales bacterium | reverse complement strand
CGCCGGTGTCGCGGCCGAAGTAATCGGGATCCGCCTCTTCGCCTTCCACCATTGCTTTCTGTTCATCTGTCAGTGCATCCCATGCAGCTCTCGCTGCCGCGATGTCCGCGTCGGTTGTCTCCGTGCGCTCCTGTACATAGATTTTGTCGATGAGAGCCGCGCACTCTGCCGCAAGCTCCTCATCGGTCTTGGCTGCTGCCGTTGTGTCCGCCGCAGCCGCACTCTCTGCCGCTGTGTCTGCTGCTGCTGCGCTCACAACCGCAGTGTCTGCCACCGCGCTCTCTGCCGCCGGCGTGCTCTCTGCTGCCGGTACAGCTTCGCTGACTGCCTCAGCCGCGTTTTCCGGACTCTGCGTCTGTGCGCCGTTCCCCGCGCCGCCACAGCCTGCCAGAAGCGTGCCTGCCAGCACGGAAGCCAACAGAATCGCTGTCAATTTCCTTTTCATGACTTTCCTCCTGTTGAATGTATATACATGTTATCAGTTACTGTTTCAGTTTTGTTTCCATCTCCGTCCCTGGTTCAGGTTCTGTCCTGCTCCTGTCCCGGTTTCTGTCCTGCTTCTGTTCCCATGCCTGTTTCTGTCACGGTTCATGACCGCAGTGATCCCAATCGGTTGCAGCCGCCCCGGTCTCTTCCCGCCCGGCACACTCCGGTACAGCTATCAGAAGACAGACAAAAAGCGGCTGGAGAGTGCCGCCTTTTATCCTTGTTTCTTTATTTCAACATGTTAAAAACCGGGAATTTTTAACAGAGCTGACGATAGTAAATGGCAGGAATATACTCGTTGCAGTGCAGTTGTCGTTCGGATTTTTAACCCTGATGTGATGAAAACAGAAAAAGGGAGCATTTCGCCGCATAATACGACAATGCCCCCGCAAATCCATCACATCACCGATGTTCCCACCGAACATGGTATCCTGACTACATCTGCAGCAAGTATCCTGGCTTGGCTTCATCCTCCATCCCGTCTTCCCGAAAGGATCTTTGTGAATACGCAGCGCATTCAAAACGATCTGTTCCAGTGACTCCTGCGGCTTGCAAATGCCGCAGGCAGGGACTTTGTCTGCCTTACAGTAGCGGGGGCTGCTCCGGTTTTGAACCGGATTCCTTGTCAGGCTCCGAAGAGCACTGCAGATGCTTTTCAATTTTATGACTATCGGTATTATAGCATATCTATTTTCCGATATTGGTAATTTTTTTACATAAATTGGCCTGATTTTCAAAGGGGCCGATGAGAATGCCGCTTATTTCTTCATTGCGTCCAGGGCTTCCTGGATGGTCTTCTGAAGCTCTTCTTTCGAAGGGATGATAGAGCGCCATTTCAGCTCGCCGTTCAGGTACATGGAAGGAAGATTGGGAACGCCCATTTTGATGCAGCGCGCTACGTTTTCCTTGTAGATGTATTTGTACTCGACCACGTCGATCTGATCGCCGAACATTTCGATGGCCTGGTTGGCGGCGCCCATCATGTAGCCGCAGGCTGCGCACTGGGCGGAATCCAGCGTGAAAACTTCCAGGAAAGGCTTCTCGAGGTGCTCGTAATCGGGAAGCTCGACACCGGAGGTATCGATTTCTTCTGCCTGATAGTTCTTGACCATCTCGCGGACAGCATCTGTCTCAAGCGCTGCCTGTGCGATACCGATGCAGTTCTCGATCGGGACTTTGTAGGGCATGTCACAGCCGGGAGCGATGATGAAATTGGTCTTGTCCGGAATGCTGTCGAGAAGGTTCACTGCGAACTTCATGTTGTCCTGCTGATTGCCGAGCAGCATGATGGAGGTCAGCGGGATATTTCCGCCGATCGCGATGTTGTACCCGTCAGTAATCTTCTTGGCTGCCAGGATATCGACGTTCTCATCGACCGAAATGGAATCGGGGCCTGTCTGGCACATGACATCAATATTTCTGGTAGCGTCGCCGCATACAAAGAAGGAAGAGAATGCACCCTTCTCGCGGATGAACGCGAAGATGTCTTTATAGGGCTCCATGCAATAGGTCTCGAAATCATCCGAAGAGATCTGGGAGATCAGCGGATCAACCATGGCGATGACGTCCATGCCGGCTTCGATGTAGTACTCGGCAACCTTATTGCAGACGCGGGCGCAGAATGCCATCAGATCGCAGACTTCATCCTCAAAGTCATACATATCTGTGAAGAGCTGGTTGCCGCGCAGGTGAGAAGCCAGTGTGAAAGGACCGCAGATCAGGCCGTACAGGGCGGTTGTATCGCCGACTGCTTCTTTCATACGCTTCATAACATCCAGGACATAAGGAATACGGCCTGATTCCTTTGTGGGAATCTTGCAGTCGCAGGGCGTTACGGGGGGTTCATCCTCATCGTCGGTCTCCAGAGGATGAGCGGATACGGAAGGAGGGCAGTCATCTGCCCATCTCAGCTCGCAGCCAAGGCACTCCGCCTCAATCTGCAGATCAAAGATCACAGGCTGTCCATCCGGACGATACAGGCGGTTGACTTCCATCAGGGACTCAAATGCCGCATCGGCATTTGTAAGCATTTCAGTTGCAGTGTAGCCTTTCAGAAAACCGGCATGCACGCCTGCAAAAGGCACCCACGGAGCACGCTC
>JAUNEM010000059.1:0-11032 GCA_030525515.1 Eubacteriales bacterium | reverse complement strand
CCCATTCTTTTTAGAATAAAAATTCATTTTTTTAGTAATTTCTTTGCGCATTTGCCTGGTGCTCACGTCCTGCCGTCTGCTCAATTTTTGCCCATTTTTCATAAGCGCCGTATTTCTCCCTGCATTCGGCGAAATCGGCAACAGCTGTTTTGTTCACTCCCGGAAGTTCGTACCGGGGCAGCCCGCACAGTTCACAGCTTCTGAAATATCTCAGTAACTCCCGCTGTCTCTTCCATATTGCTGACCAGCTCCGCAATAGACGCGGCATAGCTGCGCAGCGTCACCTGCCAGTTCCCCAGACAGGCTTTCCCCTTTTCCGTGATGGAATAAACTCTCCTGGATACATCCTTGTCCTGCGCGTTTTCCAGCCTGGAAGTCAGATACCCCGAGGCCTCCATCTTCTTCAGATAACGGTAGACACCGGTCTTATCCGGCTCGACGCCTCCGAACATGGGATTTTTACCCAGATCCCGAATGATCAGCCAGCCGTATTTGTCCTGCCGGTACAAGCTCATCAGGATACCGGGCTGCAGCATCTTGTCCAGATTTTTCCCTTTGCAGGGACAGTCCATTTCAAAATACATTGGATGATTTCCTCTATTTTGCTTCTCAGCCCTGTGTGATCTCTCCGATCTCATCAGGGTACCAGGCTGCAGCTTCGCGCACACGTTTTCTCACAGGCATTCCGGATCCGGACAAAACGGTGAGAAGACCTTGCAGGTGTACAGGTACCGGTCTTTCCCAGGCGGACACAGACACGACATTGCCGGTGCAGCTGACCAGCATCATCCCCTCTTTCGTCCGTACAAACCCCTTCACACGAAAGGTTGTCTCCGAGAACATTTCTATAAATTTCCGCAGCTGATACACTGTAATCTGCGGGTTGACGCGGACTGACAGCCGGATCGTTGTGATGTCCGCGACCAGCGGCATTTCCCGGTCAGCGCCGTCTGCTGCTTTCTGAAGACTGCAAAGAAGATCCAGAATGCTGCCGTCCACCTGTCCGAACGCTGTCTCCAGGACCGGCATGTCGGGGCGATGTCCCCTGAGCAGTTCCCTGGTACTCTCCAGCTGTTCAGGCGAAGCCAGGTCCGTCTTGTTGATCAGGGCAATATCCGAAGCGGAAACCTGCCGCAGGCATGCGCGTGATTTGGCGTAAACTTTCGGAAAACGCACCGCATCCACCAGGCATACCGCACCGGCGTATTCTATGCCGGAAAAGCGGCTTTGATCCGCGAAGAGACGGCGTACACCTGTGGGATCCGAGAGTCCGGACGCTTCCACCAGCACTACATCGGTATCCGGTTCCACAAAGGTCGTCAATGCCTGCTCAAACTGGTCGAGCCGGCAGGAGCAGAAGACAGATCCGCCGGTAATCTCCTCCATCCCTATGCCGAGTTCCTCCAGCAGCATGCCGTCGATCCCCTCCCTGCCGAACTCATTGATGATCAGCTGCATTTTCTCTCCCGGGAAAAGCCTTATGAAGTTTTTCAAAAAAGTACTCTTACCGGATCCCAGAAATCCGGTGATCAGATACAGTCTGCTCATGATCTCATCCGCCAAAGCTGCTGATTGCAGGTGAATATTGTCCGCTGCTTCATATCTTGTAACTATTCAGCTTCACCGGAATATGTCTCAAAACCGGGACGGGAAGCTTGCTTACCGGACAGGTTTGAGACAAATTCCGGTGAAGGCCTGGGGGCGGAACCCCCCGGACTTTCCACAGCGAGCAATGCCGTGCATTGCGAGCCGGGGAAAGCTGAATAGTTACCATATCTTAATATAGAGTATAATATTTACCAATTTGGTTTGTCGAAAAACCATCTCATGTTTTTGTAATTATTTTGCATCCGTCAACATTTCGGCACCTTCAGAGATGATTGCCCCCATGACGGTCTCCATTTTCAGGTCGGGATAGCGGTCGCACAGGTTGGTCACACGGCTCCTTACAGAGGCGATTCTGTGGCGCGCGAGCTTGGCCGGAGAAGCATTCAGGACTGCTGTCATCCGGTCCAGATCCACATCAAACATGAGCGTTGCATGGAACAAAAAGATTCCTTCCGGAGTCTCCCGGGAAGCCGATCCGGAAAATTTTCCTCCTTCTCCGGAACTCTCTTCCCTCCTGAAATCCTCTTCCTCTTTGACGGATTCAACGGTTTTCATCCCGGAAATCTCCGGTCCGGCATCCTTGAGTACAAGGTCGTTTCTTCCTGTTTTACAGGCGTCAACGCCGCACTTTTCAAGGGCTTTCAGCAATATTTCCTCACAAATCGCTTCATCGAGACTGTCCGCATACGCTATAAAGGAGACGTTCAGATTGCCCGGATCCTGGAAGACCGCTCCCCCGCCGGTTCGGCGTCTGACGATCTGGATTCCCATACTTTCCGCGGCATCCAGACAGCACTCCGCCTCCGGATCCTGATGTCGTCCGATCACGACACAGTCCTCATTCTGCCAGAAAAGCAGGCAGAGTACACCCCGCTCTGCCTGCTCTGTAAGTTCCTCCTCGACGGACAGATTCTCCTCTGCATCCCTGCTGTCACTTTGCAGAACCCGGATTCCGTAAAAGCGTCCTGCCTTGTCTTCATAAGCCCTGTTTCCACACCCGCAGATCTGTTCCGAATTCCCCCAAAACCCCGTTTTCTCCCGAAAACAAATCTGCCGGACACCTTTTGGTAATTTCTTTGGCACTTTATTCTCCTGTTTCGATATATCCAAGAACCTCTCCGTAGGTAAATTCCTCTCCGTCTTCAATGCAGATTTCCGCGATCCGACCGCTGCAGGGCGCACGAAATTCGAAGGTCTTTTTTTCAATCTCCCCTTCGCAGATCACCTGGTCCTGCTCCACAGAGTCTCCGGGTCTGACCAGCCAGAAAATCTCTCCTGTCTTGTGACGGATATGATATTCCCTGTTCTGGCACTCGCAGGGATGCTCCGGATCCTTTTTGGGTCTTGCCTTGGGGGGCACTAATATTTCCACTCTCATCTTAATGAAACTCCTCCATATCTGCCCTGCTTCAGAGCGGCTCCGGAAGAACCGCGCGTGCCTGGCTTTTCAGAGACATGCCGGAATCTTCCCCGCCATGTGCGTGCTGCATCCAACACGCCTTCGGCCTGTCGGAGCGTTTTTGCCGCTGTTCTCTCCGGTGCAATCAGTCCTTGTCATTCAGTGGATAGTAGGGACATTCCCCATGCCTGCATTCTTTGTTCTTTTCATAATATTTGCAGACCACACGGGGGCTATTCTGCAGATGCAGACCGAGCTTCTCATTGATATAGGGAACCGATTCGGAGACAGACAGATAAGATGTACGCTTGCAGCATCTGGGTCCCTCCACCGACGCGATCTTCTGCAGACAGCGCCCGGTCAGCTCATTACACCACTGCCAGGTCTTTCCGGAAACCGGCGTTGTCTGGGTCCAGACACTCATAAAAATACCCGCCCCGACACCTGCTCCGCATGTGCCAAAGTTTCCGCATACTCCGCCGGGAACCTGCATGGAACGGACTTTGGCTGTGTCGAGCATTTCCTCGAGCGCCTCGCGGGACTCCGACTGTTCCATGGCGGCCAGCGTCAGGAGCGCCGCCGGCATGATGAAATGATGATAGGGATAGTGGATGGGAACCTCGGGATGATCCATCATCTTTTCGAGCAGTTCTTCAACCGTCAGCTTTTGCCCTGCATCATAGACGCCCAGGCAGATCTGCCGCAGATCCTCTAAAACAGAATCCTTCAAAATAATCTGATATGCCATAATTGATTCCTCCCTATGCAATCAAGCACTTTCTCTTTCGCATGCATTTATTCTTCATTGCGTAAATAACCTGTGACTACATACCAGACGCGGGATACACGATCAATTAAGAAAACTCGTTTCATTGCAGGTACAATCCTCTCATCTCCGTCGTTTGACGGGAAGCTCAGGTGAGCCGCTGCAGGCATCCTCCACTGCCATGCGCACAAGCTCGCTCAGAGAAGGATGGGCGAAGACCTGCCTGCAAATCTGACTGCAGGGAATCCGGTACAGGATATAGGACTGCAGCAGATGAATGATTTCCTCCGCTTCAGGTGCGATGACACAGGCCCCCAGGAGAAGATCCGTCTTCGTGTCGCGCCATACTGTCACTGAACCGTCTGTATATTCCCTGATGCGCGCCGCTCCGGACGCGTACACCGGTGCCTTGCCGGTTCTGATAATATATCCCCGGGCACGGATTTCTTCGATCGACATGCCCACACAGGCGGCCGGAGGGTCGATATGAAGACATGCAGGTGCGCACATCCTCTCCCATTCCCGGGCGGCATCCGTCTCCGGGAGAGTTTTCCTGCCCGGATCAGGAAAGAGCTGACTGCTTTCACCCCTGTCCGTATCCTTCTGCAGGATCAGTTCTGCAGCCTGTTCCGCCTGCCATGTCCCGTAATAAGCTGTCTTCTCCTGTCCGTTGGCATCCCCGATGCAAAAAACATGCGGATTTGCAGTCCTTCCGGAGGCATCCGCCCGGATATAACCGTCCCGTGTCAGATGAAGGCCCAGAGCGTGGGCTTTTCTGGCCGGAAAAGCAGGTCTGCGCCCCACAGCGGTCAAAACAGCTGTTCTGACCGTTTTTTCCGGTATATGATCTGTTTTCCCGTGAACAGGGTCCGGTTCCTGCAGCCCGCCTTCGGGATTCTCTTGTTTTTCCCGTTTTTTCTGACAGGGCGGCATGCTTTTCAGGATCTCATCCAGCCAGGCATCGGATGACCGGCAATTCTCCCGTATCCTGACCCCGTGCCTCTCCAGGATTCTTCGGACAGCCCTTCGCGATTCTCTGCCCCAGGATGCCAGGATCCGGTCTCCCGCCTCACAGAGTTCTACCGCCGGCACAAAAGCGGACATGGCATCCGCTATCTCGCATCCTGCTGCCCCTCCGCCGATCACGATCAATCTGTCCGGAAGAGTTTTCATCTCTCTCAAAGTGTCCGTTGTATAAAAGCCGGCCGAAGAGTTCTTTTTTGCTGAAAGCAGAACAGACTCCGGAACCATGGGGGCTGATCCAGGCGCCAGAACAATGTCCTTTGCGGAATATTTTTCCCCGCCTATCTCGATCCCCAGCCCTTCCGGGCCTCTCTCCGGAAAAACCTCTTCTCCTTCCAGAAGGCGGACGCGCCGGGACATCTGCACCAGCCGGATCCCCTCTGTCATCTCTTTTGCGGTCTGCGCAGTCTCTTGCAGAAAGTCTTCCCAGGCAGTCTGCCTTATATCATCCTTCAGGTGCTGGTTTTCCCGGTCCGCAGGAGATCCGTTGTTTTTCATGTTCTTTGAATCGGGGCATTGTGCGGAGAGCAAACTGCCCGCAGACTCCCCTCTGAGTCTCCTGCGCAGCCCGGCCGCTGCCAGGGAAAGTTTTTTTGTCGGTATGCAGCCGGTTCTGAGGCAGGCCCCGCCCGGAGACACGCAATCGGCCAAGGCAGTCCGTTTTCCGTTTTCAGCAAGGACAGCGGCTGCGCGGCACCCTGCGGGTCCTGCGCCGATCACGATCACATCATAGCGTCTGTCCTCCATCTGCGTCTCCTTTACATCTCCCAGACAATCAGTTTTTTCTGTAAAACATCGATACATTTGTTAAGAACTGTCACGACAGTCCCCACTACTATAATCCCTGCGACAACCTTTGTATAGTTGCCGTATGTATTATAGTTTACTATATAATACCCCATTCCGCTTGTCGCGCCCATCATCTCCGCAAAAGTCAGCAACATGATTCCTGTCGTAAAAGTAACCTTCAGACTTCCGACCATCCCTGCAAACGCATAGGGGAAGAGGATCTCCAGGATCATGGAGGCGTTACTCAGATTCATGGCGCGCGCACTGTCCATGATCCCCTTGTCCATGCCGTCAATGCGGACGATCATTCCCAGGAAAGTCGGCCAGAAGATTCCCAGGATCAGGACCACAGCGGAGGCACTTCGAAAGGTCGGCATCAGGGCCACAACATAAGGGGCAAAAACAGTGGACGGAATCGGGGCAAGTACACTGGCGATCGGATGAAAAACATCCCGAAGGCGCCGGATCCATCCGCAGATCAGTCCGGCTGCCATTCCCGCCGCCAGTCCCGCGATCATGCTGCTCAAAAACAGCCTGAGAGAAGAGAAAACACCCGTCGCGATCACTTTGCGGTCATCCACAAAAACCCGAAAGACATTTTCCGGTGCAGGAACAAGAACCGGGTGCATAAGGGCCAGTTTTGTCACTGCGCACTCCCATAGTATGAGAAATCCCCACAAGACGACCATCAGGTCGGACGCTGCGCGCAGCTGCTCTCTGTGCAGGGTGACCCGGATCAGGTACAGGACTTCCATAAGGGCGATCGCAGCGAACATGGCAAAAGGAGGCTGCACCTCTTTTTTTCCGGGAAGCCGGATCAATATGCAGAGAAGGATGAGGAGAATGTGACTGAGTATGCTTGTATGTTTACGATTCATGGAACCACTCCTCCAAAGACGCGCGCAGCTCTCTGCAGTCTGAATACCCCTTAGACCCGGCACAGCATTCACTGATCCTTTCGGATATTTCCATTTCCCGCCCAATCGCTCCGTTTCTCATAAACACGATCCTGGTCCCCATAGCCAGCGCCTCATCGAGGTCATGCGTGACGAAAATCACGGTCTTCTTCTCCTCCCTCCAGAGTTTCCGCAGAAGCTTCTGCAGGTCCGCACGGATCGCGGGATCCAGCGCCCCGAAGGGCTCATCCAGAAGAAGCACCTCCGCGCCCGAAGCCAGCGCTCTGGCGATGGCCGTGCGCTGCCTCATACCGCCGGAAAGCTGATAGGGGTATTTGTCCTGCGCATTCTCCATCCCGGTTTTTCTGAGAAAAAGATCCGCCCGCCGCTCCATCTCCTCTTTCCCGAAACGGCAGCTCTTTTTCATTGCAAACAGAACATTTCCCCGCACCGTCTGCCAGGGAAAAAGAGAATACTGCTGAAACACCACCGCTCGATCCATACCCGGCACATTCATATTGCGGCCATCCCTGGTGATAGAGCCCGACTGCAGAGGAAGAAGACCCGCCAGCAGATGGATCAGGGTGCTTTTTCCGCAGCCCGAGTGTCCCAGGACACACACAAATTCTCCATCCTGTACAGTGAGGGTGAGATCACGGATCACCGTCTCTTTGCTGTTTTCGTAGGTATATCGGAGATCTTTAATTTCAATCACAGCCTGTTTCCTTCCCCTGCGTCCTGATCAGTTGGTCTCTTTCTCCTCCTGCATGAGATCCTGCCAGAGAGTATTGTCCGCCTCGCGGTCCGCCAGAGTCTGCAGCGCGGTCTCATAAACAGTGGTGTCGATGTGGTCTGCCATATCGACAGGCGTATTTGCGTCGATATCACCGTTCAGCTTCATGGTCTCATAGAAATCCAATACTTTCTTTTTGTTGGGGTTGAGGGAGACGGTCATGGCGTTTCTGTATGTATCCGTTCCGTACATGACCGCCTCTGTATAGGCCGCGTCCTGCCCTGAATAAGCCGAAAGCAGTTCGATGGTCTTTGCATGGTCGTTCAAATAAATCTCATAGGCACGCAGCGCGGCAATCTCAAACTTCACAAGGGCATCCTTCTTTTCCGCAAGGGTCTTTCCGGAAGTCGACTGGCGGCAGCAGGGGAAGCCTTCCACAAAATCGCCTGCGTGAAATGCCACCTTCAGGCCGTTTCCCTCCGCAACATAACCGAACCCGCTGTTGACAAAGCCCAGATCCACCTCTCCTTTTTTTACAGCTTCCGCGATGGATGCCTGAGAATCCAGATAAACATACTGGACATCCACATCAGGCTCCAGCCCATGCTCACGCAGATATCCCTTCATGACCATATGCCCGGTCTCCATGCGGAAGCACCCGATTTTTTTGCCGCGGAAATCCTCCGCTTCTTTGTAAAGGTCCGCATTCTCGGGAAGGGTCACACACTCGCTGCCCTCTGAGATCGTTCCGCCGAACACACAAACATCCGCGCCCTGGGAGGCGAAGCTCAGCGTGGGGATGGCGCCGTAAGGAAGGATATCCAGCTTGCCCTCACTGACAGCCGTGATTCCCTCCGCAAGATTGGAGACCTTCTCAAACTGCACGTCTACACCCTCTTCTTCAAACAGCCCCAGCTCCTTTGCCATGATGACGCAGGCTGTCTTCATATCCTGCCCCAGCATACCTACTTTGAGAGTTTCCATCTCTCCTGCAGACACCTGCGCGGAAACACTTTCCGATGCGGTTTCCGAAACAGCCTCTGTTCCGGCAGCCCCGGTATTCTCCGTCCCCTGCCCGGCCTGCTGATCAGACCCGGCAGCTTCCTGCCCTGCACTGTCCGCTGCCGATGACCTTCCTCCGCACCCGGACAGAAGAACTGCCCCCGTGATCATTCCTGCCAGTACTGCCGCGACCCATCTCTTCTTCATATCTGTATCCTCCTTTGGTCATGCATCTGATGGTGTATATGAGCTTATAGTAGACTTTGTCTATTACTTGAGGATATCCTACACTTTCACTGATCTCTTTTTTTGTAATTATTTTGGAATTACAGAAAAATTCATTGCGCAGGCCATGTCAATAGGGTAGAGGCTGCCCTGCCGCCCATAAGATCGACATAGCCGGCATCAAAGAGGAGCTGTTTTCATTTTTACGACTCGCCTGCGGGTCCTGCCCCCATGCGCAGCATGAGCGCGGGATTGTTATGGAGTTTTGCCATTTCAAATTACTGAAGTCACGGCATTGTGCAATGAAGAAAAAACTCCCGGCAGGGACACCGGGTTCTTTCTGTTCGGTATCCTCGCCGGGAGTTTATTCATCATTTAAATAGCACACAGCCTGTAAAGGTAACGGTATTTCTGCCGTAATAATAGGGCGTATCCGCACTTTTGCATACGTCCGTGACCAGCAGTCCGTAGGCCTCCATCGAAGTAAATGCCCTGTCAGGAAAGCGGCAGGGCGCATCCGGATAGGTGCAGACCGCACACTGCTGTCCGCATCCTCCGCTTCCCATGGGCAGAAAAGCTTCCTCCCCCATTTCGCGCAGGCGGCCGACATATTTCAGAAAGCGGTCTCGCTGTGTCACCTGGGCTTCTTCGATCGCTTCGCCGTCGAACTCATCCTCCATCTGCGCAGTGGTCTGCAGAACGATCCCCCATTTAAACTGCCCGGCCTTCTTCCTGCTGTCCGCAAGGGTTCCGCAGGCAGGCGGACATGTCCAGAGCCTTCCGTAATTGCCGCATTTGTTGGCCTTGCACATATCGCGGACTTCCTTGAGAAAGTTCAAATCCTTTGTCTCAAAAATGCCTCTGCCTTTAAATCCGATCTCCTCCGCCAAAGCGGCGGCTGTCTCTTTGGTCATATTTGTGATGAACCTCCTCTGTAAAGTCGCTTTGTCCGTGCGGAAGATCAATCCTTCCTGATCACGCCCAAAACTTCTCGAATTTTAATGGTGGTCTGAAAACCAGCGATCAATCCTGTTCCGGGAAAAACATATTGTCCATGTAGAGATCGCTGAAGAGCGGATTCTCCGCGAGAGCCGTCTCCTCCGCGTTCTCTCCTACAGCACGCATGCGCTCCAGAACGGAAGGGTCACAGGCCGCCATCACGGCTCCGGCAAGGGAACTATTGCCCACAGGGACCATCCTGTCCAGCAGTTCCTCCGGAAGCAGTCCGATTCCGACCGCCTTTTCCAGATTGATCTTCTGGCCGAAGCCGCCGGCAATATAGAGCTTTCCGATCTGATCATAGTCTGCTCCGTACTCTTCCAAAAGGACCTCCAGTCCCGCGCGCACGGCGGCCTTGGCCAGCTGTACCTCACGGACATCCTTGTTGGTAAACACAATTCCTTCCGCGACCGGGAATCCGTCGTCAAAATATTCATCATCCAGAAGGCCGGTCTCATCGACCAGCTCCTCCTTCAGGAGCTCGTAGACAGTCTCCAGAACACCCGTACCGCAAAGACCGGCAGGAGGCAGATTCCCGATTGTCTGCACCCTTGCATTGCCGTCAGTGATCTCCATGCTGCTGACCGCGCCCGGGATGCCCGCAACGCCGCAGCTGATGTTGCCGCCCTCAAAAGCGGGGCCGGCCGCCGTGGACGCCGAAATGATGCGGTCACGGTTTCCGATCGCCATCTCGCCGTTGGTACCCAGGTCCACAAGTATACAGATCTCCTCGCTCTGATCGATCCCGCAGGCAACGATGCCGCTCACAATATCCGCGCCGACAAAAGTACTTATTCCCGGAAGGATCGTCATGTTTTCATATTCATGCAGAGAGATATCGACCGGCGTGTAGGGAGCGACTCCCAGCGTTTCACAGGAAAGACCCTGAAGCAGGTGCTCCATGGTCGAATTTCCGCTGATCACCATCCGGGTATCCTGCGTCAGCCCCAGTTTTTCCCGCAGCAGATCCAGATCCGCGCGTATGCTCTTCTGCAGCAGACCGCCCTTGCCCTGATTGGAAGCCTCCATCCTGCTGATGACATCGGCCCCCCAGCTTCTCTGGTGATTAATGCCCGTGGAAGTCCCCAGAACCCGTCCGCTTCCGGTGTCCACAGCGGACATTGCAATCGTTGTCGTACCGATATCGACAGCCGCTATAATCCCGCCTTCCTCAGTTTCCTTCTGTCCCGGGGCGGGAACCGGTGCTCCTTTCAGAGCAAAGCCGGACGCAACGTCCATCTGTTTCTCGTCCCCTGCCTCGATTTCGATAACAGCACCATCCACGGCTGCTGTCCTGCAGGCAAGGCGCACGCCTGCCGCAATCTCCGCTTCTGACAGAATCTTGCGGTCTGCCTGCGATGGAGCAGGCGCATCCTGGACAAAGCGGACCCGGCACTTGCCGCAGGTGCCGTTCCCGCCGCAGGGAGCCAGGATATATTCCCCCTGGGCCTGCAGTGCCTGCAGAATGCTTGTGCCCTCTTTCTGGTTTTCAATCCGGATCCTGTGTCCCACTCTTTTTCCCTCCTCGGGCAGATTATACCTTGTGCGGTCGTGTGATAAGATCATACAGCTATTCTACAGGTGTTGTTTAT
>JAUNEM010000002.1:46936-48405 GCA_030525515.1 Eubacteriales bacterium | reverse complement strand
CAAATCGCGTTGTCACAAGAGTGCGGAAGGAGAGTCTCTGTGTTTCAAGGCCGTGAAAGCGGTGCTTTATTGGGAATCTGAAGACAGAGAAGGTCTTCTGAAGTTTTCTTCATGCATATCGTCGGGTTCAGCATTTGATTGCGCTTCTAAGCTGCTGTCTGCATTTTCTGTCTGCCTGTCCGCGGGTTCTTCCGGATTTTTATCAGTATTCTTTTTATTAATATTATTTTTATAGGCATTCCCGGGGCGGGGACGGCGTCCGCGATGTCCCTGCTCCCGGCTTTTGGATGCATTCCGCATTTCTTTCTTTTCATTTTCAATCTCCCAGTGGATCAGGAAAGTCAGTGCGGCGCGGAGGATAATAATTGATCCGAGAATCAGGAGCTCTCCCCACTCGCGGACCACAACGGTTCGAAGAACCTCTCCGCCCATTTTGAACTCAAGAGCAAGCGCGATCCCCATAGCAAGGTCAAGACGGATGTTTTCCCGGTCGCGGCGGACCCATTTGACAAAGCATATGACTGCGGAGGATACCAGTACAATGATACCGGCCATTTCCAGGCAGACTGTGCTGATCTCAACGATGTATTTCATGATCGTTTCCAGTACTTCAATGAACAAGGACATATTGAACCTCCATCTTTTTAATATGACGCGGAAAACAATGAATCGGGATATAGGCATAACTGCCGGCCAGCCTGAAGAAGCAAAACCGTACTGAAGTAATCCAAGAGTTTTTACCTTTTTTATCATACCACATACCGGCCCGTCCGGATATTGGCGTCTTACATCATGAGATGATCATGAGATGTTCCGGAATCGATCCGGGAAGTCTTCGGTATGATTCTGGATGTTTCCGGTATGATCCTGGATGTTTCCATTCAATCTGTTTTTGGCGATTCTTTTTTATGCTTTTTATACTTGTATTTGGAATCTGATAGTTTTATCATACCTTTTTAAGTCATACGCTTTTCTGCCGGGGCGGAAAAACGGGATTACATTGATTGTTCAGAGGAGAAATTTATGAAAAAAATAAGCACATCTTCCTCCGGTATTTTTACAATAAAAGAATATGAAATGGAAGAGGGGCAGGATTTTGTCTCATTGGTGAAACAGCTTTGTGCAGGCCCGGAGCCGGTTCAGGAGATTATCCCTTATGTGTTTGAAGGGGACGATCCGCTTGGCATAGACGCGAATCCTGTTTCCGCCGGGGAGTTTGTAAAAATGTATCCCGGCCTGAAAGGATACGGGGACGGCCTTGCCTTCGATGTGATCGTTAGAAGAGAAGAGGGTCACCCTGTGACAGTCGAGCTCACGGAGGGGAGCAGGATCATTGCCATCAATACGCTGGATCAGGATGCGGAAATAGATGACCTTCTGGGAGCGCCGTCAGCGGAAACCGGGGCGGATGCAGACGCGAATGAAGCTGATTTGACGACGGAAACCGGGATGGGTACGGACGCGGAAGA
>JAUNEM010000002.1:0-46836 GCA_030525515.1 Eubacteriales bacterium | reverse complement strand
TGAAAATCCTCTCGGTGGCGGAACGGCTGAAGTGCAGCACCCGGCACTGCGACACCTCCAGCGGGCGCAGGGAGAGCGTGGCTGAGCACAGCTGGAGAACGGCTCTGATGGCTATGCTGTTAAGCAGCAGCGGACAATTTGACGGGATTGACCTGGACCGCGTGATCAGAATGTGTCTCATCCACGATCTGGGAGAAGCTTTTACAGGAGATATTCCTACTTTTGAGAAGAGCGGAAAAGACGAAGAGACGGAATACAGGGAGCTCACCGGTTGGATCGGAACATTTCCGGAAACTTTGAAGAAGGAATTTGAGGAACTCTTTGCGGAAATGCAGGAGAGGAGGACTCCCGAAGCCAGGCTTTTCAAAGCACTTGACAAGCTTGAGGCTGTGATTCAGCATAATGAATCCGATATTTCCTCCTGGCTGCCGCTCGAGTATGACCTTCAGTTCACTTACGGAAAGGAGGAAGCGGGGCATTTTCCTTACCTGAAGCAGCTCAGAGACAGGATCGATCTCTGGACAAAAGAAAAAATCAAAAATGCGCAAAATGATCTGTGAGATGATGACGTAAAATGATGTATGAACTTGTTTTACTTGCTGTAAATATGTTAAAATGACCTGTACTGCGTATGATAACGTCCGAGAAATCTCCTGTTTTCAAAGTCCGTGTACAAAAGACCCTGAAACGCCGGTCTCTCAACGATGTCTTAACGCAGGAGCGATGCGGGAGCTCGTAAGAGCGAAGCAGCGCGTAGTTTATTCATACATGTTTGCGGGTATTCGCCCATAACATTGAAGTGTGAAATTCAAGACTCGCTCGCGAGTCTTGCGCGATGAAGAATAAAATACAGGAGAACATAAAGAGTGGCAAAAGGAATTGAAGAGCCAAAATTCCGGCACGAGCTCAAATATCTGTGTTCGATGGCTGAACTGAAGATGCTCGAAACGCGTCTTCAGGATGTTATGAGACCGGATCCGCATGCCGGAAAAGACGGGTGTTATCTGATCCGAAGCGTCTATTTTGACGACCTGTATGACAGGTGCCTGAATGAAAATGAGAGCGGGGTCAGTCCTCGTGAAAAATGGCGTGTGAGGATTTACAACTGCAGTGACAAAAGGATTTCTCTGGAGTGTAAGCGCAAGGAATACGGCATGATCCAGAAAAAAAGCTGCAGACTTACGCGTGAACAGACAGAGAGGATGATGGATCTGGATTTCATCCCTGTCACAGGACAGAACCCTCCGCTTTTGAACAAGATGCTCTATCTGCAGCAGACCCGGCTTATGCAGCCAAAGGTCATTGTGCAGTATCTGAGGAAACCTTTTGTGTGCGACGAGGGAAATGTGCGTGTGACGTTTGACATGAACATTTCTTCATCACCGGCATTTGATCGTTTTTTCATGGAGGATATTCCGGAGCGTCCTGTGCTGCCTAAGGGACAGCACTTGCTGGAGGTCAAGTTTGATGAATATCTGCCGGATTATATTTATCACGCGATCCAGATGACCAATATGAGACTGGAAACTTTCTCAAAATATTATCTGTGCAGGCAGTACAACCTTCAGGGCTTCGTCCTGTGAGTTGTCCGCAGGTACGGACGGCGGAACCTCTTCAAAATTTCCTCCTGTGACCTGTCCGCAGGTACGGACGGCGGGATTTCTTCAGGCCTTCGCTCTGTGATCTGTTCACAGGCCGCGGGGCGGTGAGAAAAAAACAGTGGCAGTTAGACAGATATGGCGGCTGTTGAGAGCAGCAATACCTCAGAGCCGTATTGAAAGGTATTAAAAACGGAAAGGATCAGGCTATGTCATTTTCAGATATTTTTAAAAAATCATTTCTTCAGGGATATTCAACAATTGAACTGGGAACCAAGGGCATCATCGTCGCCCTCTGCTTCTCGCTGGTGCTCGGACTGTATATTTTCTTCATCTACAGACTTATGACCAGAAGGACTTTTTATTCCAAAAACTTTAACGTCTCTCTGGTCTGCATGTCCCTGATCACCACGGCGATCATTCTGACGATCCAGTCGAGCGTTGTTGTTTCCCTCGGTATGGTAGGTGCTCTTTCCATTGTCCGTTTCCGTACTGCGATCAAGGAGCCCATGGATCTGGTCTTCCTCTACTGGGCGATCAGTGTAGGTATCATCTGCGGAGCGGGTCTCTCTGAGATCGCCATTATTCTTTCTCTCGTGGTCACTGTCGCGATCTTCGCCCTGAGCCACATTCCGCTCGGACGCGCTCCCATGATCCTTGTGATCAGCGCGCAGAATGACAAAGAGACCAACAAGGCGGTCCGCCAGATCGTCCGCAAATATGCCCGTTTCTTTACGGAGAAGTCCAGAAACATTACCGGCGGCCAGCTCAACCTCGTGATCGAGCTGTCTGTTGCCAACGGAGCAGAGCTGACTTCCGAGCTGTCTGCCCTGCGCACAGTCAATTCTGTGTCCCTGCTGTCCCATGACGGCGAAGTGACCTTCTGATCCTCCCGGCGCGGCGGACTGCTGCAGGGAATTCCAGTAGACAAAAAGGATATTTATAAATGATTATTTCCCGGTTTGACTATCAGATGTACCAGGATGAAATCGCGGAGCTGCGTGACGAAATGACGCAGCTCCTTATTTCTATGGAGTATTATCATCAGACCCTTTCCCGGCAGAAATTTGAACAATGGTGGGAGGGGGAAGGACACCTCAGACGGTATTTTGAATGCAAGGGGCGGATCGAGCAGATTGAGGGCTATCTGTCCCGGGTGCAGGTCGAGGAGACGGAACATCCCAGGATGAGACACGGGGGCATGATCCGGAAGCACTACGGAGCCGGACAGAGTGACGAAAGTCCTGATAGTGGCGACGGAAGTTCTGAGATCGGCGAAAACGGAGGGAAGCCATGATCAAAATGATTGTGACAGATATTGATGGTACATTGATGCCGGAGGCTTCTCCGCTTCCTTCCGCGGAGGTAACCGGGGTGATCAGCGAGCTCCTTGATCTGGGGATCCGGGTCGTGCTTGCCAGCGGCAGGCCCTATTCAAGCCTGCAGAACCTGTTTCCCGCCCTGGGGGACAGGCTCACTTTTCTGTGCTCCAACGGGAGCGTAGTCATGGAGGGTAGTAAACCCCTCCGGGCAGTGCCGATCGGAACTGATGAAGAAATATCGCGTCTTCTCGCCTATGCCAGAGGACGGGGAGAGGCATGGCATGTAGATTCATGGGCCAAGTCCTTTACGGAGTCTGACGATCAGGCCTATCTTGACATGGTGACCGGAGTGGGTGTCGATATTGAAAAGGTCGACAATGTGGAAGCGCTCGGTGTCCCGCTGACCAAACTCAGCATTGTCTATCCGGACGGACCGGACGCCCACTATTTCGACCCGGACATTGAGGCCTACAAAAAGAAATTTTCTGTGGCGCCGGCAGGACTGGTTTTTATGGATTTCAACAGAATAGATATCAATAAAGGAAGTGCCGTCAGGCACATCTGCGAGACATACGGGATCGGGCCCGATGAATATATGGTGTTCGGGGACGCTATGAACGATCTCTCGATGCTTGCGCCGGCAAAGAACAGCTGGTGCTCCGTGCGCTCTGTGGATGCTCTCAAGGAAGCATGTGCCCACACCTTTGCCCCGCCGGAAGAGGGAGGTGTTATAGGAATCCTGAAAGAGCTTGCGGCAGAGACGAGAAGAGAACAGCGAGTCTTGAATCCATCCTCCGATAGTTTATAATATAGACATGAGCGGGACTTGAAGAGAAATCGGTCGGGATCCGCGCAGTTTCTGTATGATCTGAATACCACTGAATACGGCTGAATACCGCTGAAAACATGTTCACACGGGACGGAAGAAACTCCGTCAGCAAAAAGAAAAATGTAATTTCGGTCACTTTCAGACACCAGTGTGACAGGGCGTCTGTCTCCGTGTCACACCCTGCCGGATGAGGAGAAGGAGGATTTCTGCGATGAAATACATTGGATGCTTTGCGACCATTAAAGAAGAAAAAGCCCACCTGAAAAGACTGCGGGGAGATGAGAAATATGAGGCTCTGAATGAGATGATCGCCGCTTCGGAACACATTGCTTTCTTTGGAGGAGCAGGTGTCTCTACGGAGAGCGGCATTCCCGATTTCCGAAGTAAAGATGGACTCTATAATCAGCACGACGTCCGTTTCGATGCCTATCAGCCTGAATACCTTCTGAGCAATCCCTGCCTGGAGCATGAGCCCAAGGTCTTCTATGAGTTTTACCGTCAGAAAATGGATGCCAGAGGAATCGCTCCCAATCTGGCCCACTACAAGCTGGCTGAGATGGAGGCTATGGGGAAGCTGGACGGAGTGATCACGCAGAATATCGATGGTCTGCATCAGGCGGCGGGCAGCAAGAAGGTCTATGAGGTGCACGGATCGACCCTCCGCAACTACTGCGACCGCTGCGGCAAAAAGTATCCTTCCGACGCCATATACACCAGCGAAGAAGCAGTTCCCCACTGCAGCTGCGGCGGTAAGATCCGCCCTGATGTGACCCTCTACGGCGAGATGCTCCCTGCGGATGCATGGTCGGGCGCAGGCCGCCTGATTGCCCGCGCTGACCTGCTGATCGTCGGCGGGACTTCCCTCACCGTTTATCCGGCATCGTCCCTGGTCAGCTCCTATAGAGGAAAATATCTGGTCATCGTTAACAGAGACGCAACGTCTCAGGACAGCTATGCCGATCTTGCATTCCATGACAGCATCGGGACCGTCTTTTCCCATATCAAACTGGACTGACCCATCCAATTGAACTGACCCTTTAAATCGGGCTGACCCTTTAAAACTGGACTGACCCGTTAAACCGGAATGGCACTCTGCCTTCGGCAATTCATCATTTTGTACAGGAACATCGGAACGCCCCGCCGCTTCAGAAGCTGAATGCAGCGGGGCGGATCATTACTGCACAGTTCCGCCTGCAGCTGTAGAAATTGGCAGCAGTGGAAATTTGAATTTTTGGAAATATGCATGCAGCCGTGGAAACTTGCAGCTGCGGGAACCTGCAGCTGCGGAAATCCGGAGCTGTGGAATGAATTTCCGACACCTTCCTGTCGGATGTTTGGCGGGATTTTTGGCACCGTGTTTGGCGCGGCTGTTTGAACTGAAATATTTTTCGCTGAAATATATTTAAAAGAATACGGAAAATTCGTAAAAAATCCGGAAAAAGGTCGTAAAAAATCCGCTGAAAATATTTAAAAAAAATGCTTGCATTATCATGGATCCTCTGATAATATATTACTTGCGTCAGGCAGAAAGCTGAAGCAAAAACAAAATATGGCTCGTTGGTCAAGGGGTTAAGACGCTGCCCTCTCACGGCAGAATCATGGGTTCGATTCCCGTACGAGCTGCTCTTAAGAGACAGGAAACTGTCTCTTTTTTTGTCTTTGATGAATTGTCTTTGATGCATAAAAAAGGACACAGGCTGTCAGGGGGATGACCTCCGGCAGATCTGTGTCCTTTTTCTATTGGTCCTTTTTTATTTTTTTCCAGGCGGAAAGACACGGGTCAGAATCAGGGGAGCAAAATGGCGATATCTTCATCTGACAGTGTGGGAACATTATTCTGGGAAAGGACTGCTTCTGCAGCCTCCACATCATCCACTCTGAGAACGACGTATGCCGAATTGGGAACGGCAGCGGCGAAAGCATATACATACTCGATGTTGATGCCGGCCTTCTCGAGAACCTGCAGGATCTCTTTCAGGGCGCCTGTGCGGTCTTCCATTTTGACTGCGATGACTTTGGTCTCAGCGGCGGTATAGTCACTCAGGACTTCTTTTGCAGCCTCGACGTCCGGGACGATCAGGCGCATAATTCCGAAGTCGCGTGTGTCCGCGACAGAGAGCGCGCGGATGTTGATCCCGGCGCCGGAGATGGCGCTGACGGCTTTGCAGAGTGTTCCGGGTACATTTTCAAGAAATACAGATAACTGTGTAATTGCCATGGTATATCCTCCTGTGTTTATCATTAGTTTCTGAAGCTTTGTGTTGCAAGGGCCGGCGCTTCTTGATTTTGGAGTTCATGCAGCGGATGAAACAGCCTGGGCCGTCTGCCGTCCGCATGGTTCAGTCATGCAGTTTGCGCTTGTCGATGACCCTGACTGCCTTGCCCTCAGACCTTGTGATGGATTTGGGAGCCACCAGATGGATCTTGGGTCCGATACCCAGCATGGAGCGCATTGCGCCGTTGAGGCTCTTCTCACGTGCCTGGATATCAGAGATCTTATCGGAGAACTGCTCGGGGGAGAACTCGACATAGACATCGAAAGTATCTGTGTTGTTGACACGGTCGACCACGATCTGATAGTTGGGGGTATAGCCCTCTTTGAGGAGAACCGCCTCGATCTGGCTCGGGAAGACATTGACGCCGCGGATGATCATCATGTCATCGCTGCGGCCCATGGGCTTGGTCATTTTGACGTGTGTTCTTCCGCAGGAGCAGGGCTTGCGGCTGAGAACACAGATGTCCTTGGTGCGGTAGCGCAGGAGAGGGAAGCCTTCCTTGTCGAGGGAAGTGAAGACGAGTTCACCCTTTTCTCCGTCGGGAAGCACTTCACCGGTCTTGGGATCGATGATCTCTGCGTAGAAGTGGTCTTCGTTGATATGCATACCGGTCTGCTCTTCGCACTCGAAGGAGACACCGGGGCCGGAGGTCTCTGTGAGGCCGTAAATGTCGTATGCCTTGATTCCGAGACTCTTTTCAATACCTTGGCGCATTTCTTCGGTCCAGGGCTCAGCTCCGAAGATGCCTGCCTTGAGTTTGTTGTCCTCGGGCCTGTAGCCTTTTTCAGCCAGGGACTCACCGATGAAAGCCGCGTAGGAGGGTGTGCAGCACAGGATTGTAGAGTTCAGATCCATCATGAACTGAATCTGGCGGTCAGTATTGCCTGAAGACATGGGGAGGGTCAGGCATCCGACCTTGTGGGAGCCGCCGTTCAGACCGGGACCTCCGGTGAAGAGACCATAGCCGTAGCAGACCTGGACGACGTCCTCATTTGTTCCTCCGGCCGCTACAATGGCTCTTGCGCAGCACTCTTCCCACATGTCGATATCCTTCTGGGTGTAGAAGGCGACGACGCGCTTGCCGGTTGTTCCGGAAGTGGACTGGATGCGCACACAATTTTTCAGATCTGTTCCGAGAAGCCCATAGGGATATGCTTCGCGAAGATCATCCTTGGTGAGGAAAGGAAGCTTTTTGATATCGTCGACGCTCTGGACATCTTCGGGCTTCACGCCTTTTTTGTCCATCAGATTGCGGTAATAGGGGACATTGTCATATACATATTTTACCTGCTTGACGATTTTTTCGTTCTGGATTTTGAGGATCTCTTCCCGTGAAGCGGTCTCGATTTCTTTCTGATAATAGTTTTTCATTCTATTTTCCTCGCTTATCTGTGATGGCTGATGCATGTCTGCTGCTGACGATTGTCTGCTGCTGTTCATTTTTTCACTGTGTTTCGATTTTGCCTCGATCAGTCTGCAGCAGGCATTGAACTGCTGCCGGAATCATGAGACAGTTACGGGAGCTTTTCTGCTCTGCGCCCCCCAAAGATCCGGAGGAGTCCGGAATCTTTGAAGTCGGGGGCTTTTAGGAAAAAAGGGAATCGGCCGTATTCCCGGTTTTTCCTGAAAACCCTTGTCTGCCGGGAGGGGCAGGCCGGGAGGGGATGCAGAACAAAAAAATAAGGGTGCGGCACAGGTTAATGTGCCACACCCTTATGAATGACCTGATTGGATTTTAGTCCTCTCCGCATTCTTCAGCATAGCAAACTAACCTTACTGTCATTGTCAGTAAAGTAAAAAGTAAAGCTGAAGATAAACCCGAAGGTGTTGCTGCTGCGAAGATTGCGGTTCATTTTTACACTCCTGATAAGATGATTGTGGTCGTGGATGCCCGGGAGCATGCCTGACCACTTGTTGCGCGTCTGCCGGGGCCGAAACCTGAGCGGCTTCGGGACCATGACAGTGAACATCTTTACTGACTTATCACTGTGCCGATGCAGTGCGTTAAACTATGGTCTGTATATTAGCACTGACTTTTTTTCGTGTCAACAATAATTTTACGGAAAAGCGAAAAAAAATTACGGAAAAGCGAAAGAGATGAGTATAAGAAAAAGGGAAAAATCATCTATTTTTAGAATTGTGATTATTCCCGAAAGGCTCACCAGGCAGCAAAAAAGGCAGAAAAAGTCGGGAAAAGGCAAAAAAAAGAGGACAGCGGCTGCTGTGTGCCTACTGCTGCCAAAGTCCTCTTCCCCTTCATTGTGCGGAGACTGTCACCAGATAAAATTTGAACGGAGCTGTTCGCCGTTATCGATCAGGATGTCCTGTCCGGTCATGCTCCGGTTGATATTGGTCATAAAATAGCACCACTCCGCGATCTCCTCCGCAGAGGCCCAACGGTGCAGGAGAGTCTCATCCAGACATTGTTCCATGAGCGTGGGACTGTCGATGATGTGCCGGTTCAGAGGAGTGTAGACACCGCCTGCGGAGATGCTGTTGCTGGTGGCCCCGTAAGGGGCGACGCGCAGGGCGACGTTTTTCATGTAGGTGACGACCCCTCCCTTGCTCGCGGCATAGCGGGGGAATTCGGCCCCGTTGCGGGCGCTGGAAGAGGCCATGAAAAGAATGGAATGAATGGAGGGAGTGATTCCGTATTTTTCAGTGACAGCGATCGTGCCGGATAGATTGATCTCGATTTCCCGGCCGCCCTCCTGAACGCCGGCATTGTTGACCAGCACATGGATTTCTCCCGGAATGTCGGGGAGCGGACCGGAGATATCCGCAGTGAGATGGGTATAGGAGCCGCAGCTGCGGATGGGGCTCTCCTGCAGGTCTATACCGATAACCTCGTGGCCTTCCGCCAGATATTTTCTGGTACAGGCGAGTCCGATCCCCCGGCTGCTCCCGGTGATCAATATTCTCATAACATTTTTACCTGGAAAAGGAGACTGATGTGACATCGTTTTTTTCTTTCGATGTCAGAAGTCCGGTGGAAAGGATCCTGCCGACAATGACTGAGACCAGGGCGAGGGAGATCAGCCTGTCGACGTAGTCAGTGAGAATCTGAACGACGAAAACGCTGGCTGTGAGTCCCAGTCCGGCCTTGTTGAGAAGCTGGACAAGGACTGTGGAACCGGAGGAGGTGATTCCGCCGAACAGGACGGCACAGATGACAGAACTGACAATGGTCCCGGGGATCGTGATCAGCATTGCGCAGGGGATCAGGGAAAGTCCCTTCACACGGAAGCGGCGCGCCACAAGGCCTGTGACAAAGCCCAGGATCATGCCGACCGGCATGAAGTAAAGGGAATAGATGTCCAGAGTGAATCCCATGACAAGTCCGTAGGCGAGAGGGGGCAGCATTCCATATAAAGGTCCGTAGAGCATGGCCGCCAGGATGGTTCCCATGCTGTCGAGGTAGACCGGCAGATGAAGGAAAAGCGCGATCTGGCCGCCTATCACATTGATCGCGATCGCAAGTGCCATCACACACAGCATGGTGACAGAAAATCCGCTGGCCGCGGCAGGTGCGGAAGAAGTAATTTCATTGTTTTTTTTCATTTTTACCTCCTGTTGGCTTCATTTATGACCCGCAGATATTCAAGACTCGCCCGCGAGTCTTGCGCGCGTATCCCATGACTGTTATGAAGTGACGGGTATTGCGCGATGAAGAATAAACCCTTTCAGCTGCGTACCAGATCCGGAATCAGGTCAAGCGACTTAATATCGATCTTAAGCAGACGGCTGAAGAAAAGACGGAAAAAGGCGGGCGTGTCCACATCCGTCAGTACGACGGCATTCGGGGAATGCCTGTAAAAATTCATGGAATCCACTACGCTCTGCCCCAGGCTGATGCCCCGGGTTTCTATCTGAACGTAGGAATTGAATCCGCTGCAGAGTTCTTTGTCAGCAAAATAGGCTACGGCGAGGGGATCGTTGATCACGCATCCGATCAAATGCTCCCATTCCCAGTGGAAATCAAAATAAAAGCCCGTGATTTTTTCCACAAAGGCGCCGATGCGGGAATCAAGTCTCTTCATGTAGGCCAGAAGATCCGGCGTAAGAACGATGCGACGGGTGACATCGAGGCCGACCATATGAATGAGGCGCCTGAGTCTGTCGGACTCCCTGTAGACGATCGCGGCCGCATCGGGGTCGCACCAGTAGTTGTATTCCGCGACAGGAGAGCAGTTTCCGTGACTTCTGAAAGAGCCTCCCATGGAGACCAGCTCTTCGATATTGCGGAAGGCCTCCGGATCCTCCTGTGCCAACATGGCGAGATTTGTCATCGGGCCAAGAGCGATCACGCTGGCAGGCTCCCGCCGGAGGGTTTCTGTCAGAAATTCAAGGGCGCTTTTGTCCTGACGGATGTATTTTGACGGATCAGGCGGGGGCAGGAAGCTCTCTCCGAGACCGTCGGACCCGTGGGTGTCGAGGGCGTTGACGAATTCCCTGTGCAGGGGGCAGCCGGCGCCCATAAAGACCGGGATGTCGAGGCGGTCCATGAATTCGAGGACCTTGAGCGCGTTCTCATACCCCATCTCGACAGGGGAGTTTCCTGCCGCGATCGTGATCCCCAGAACTTCGATCTGGTCGGGCATGGACAGGGCGAGCATGATTGCCAGGCTGTCATCTATGCCCGGGTCGCAGTCAATGATGATTTTTCGTGCCATAAAATTCCTTGATTACTCTTTCTTGTGATTATGAGCACAGCTCACAGACTCATATATTAAAGCGACGCATTGCTACGTGCCGCGAGCGCTATCGCAATGCTCCGAACATTCGCATTCCTGCGGTTTTTAGCGCATTCTGTGTATAAAACCGCTCCATGCTCATGTTTGGCGCCCGGAAAATGTCCGCAAATGACGAAAAAAAAGCGCAGGAAGAACCTGCGGCAGACAAAAATAAGAGACACTGCATGTGTCCCGGGATCTTTGTTCAGATAGTGCCTAGTTTTTTATGCTGGGAGGTTCTCGAACCAGCGCCGTCCTGACGGACAACTTTTGCATCATAACACATCGGTCTTGCCTTGGCAAGCAGGTTTTTGACCCGCTGGACTCAGCATGACAGCAGGTTTTTGACTCGCAGGATTCGGCATGACAGCAGGTTCTGCGATTCTCAGGATGCGGTTTTTGATTCCCCGGATTGATCATCCTTTATGGCGAATATCCGTGACCGATGCGTGAACATGCTCCACGTGATTAAGTGTTATGAGATTACATGAGATCTGCATCAAATCGCATCAGATTGAAATGAGATTATGACGATCCTGAGGGGGCTCTTCTTTCATCCGGACGGGGGTTATGATAAAATGATAACAAGATATTATTTTCATGGTTTTCAGATAAAAGAGATACATTGTTACGTACTCGCCCGGCTTTGGATGAAAGCTGTTTTGGTGGTGCCAGGAGGTGTATATATGAAAAGATATGATATGTCAAAATGCGCACTGTGCTATGAGGCTCCCTGTGACAGACTGTGTCCCCAGATCCGCCCGTCGGCAGTTCTTCGGAGTATCTGGCTGGGGAACGAAAAGTGGGCTGCCGGCATGCTTCCGGAATATTCGATGTGCATGAACTGCCGCGGCTTGTGCGAGCAGGAATGTATCAGGCCGGGTGAGGTGCCGATCAGGGAACTGATGAACCGTCTGTATATGGAAGTGCGCCCCGCTCTCGAGATTCCCGTTCCTGATGACCTGGAACGGCTGAGAACAGAAATCTGCGGAGTTCCCCTGGAAAATCCTTTCCTTCTCTCCTCGTCTGTGGTGTCAAGTACTTACGATATGTGCGCCCGGGCTTTTGAAGCAGGCTGGGCAGGAGCTTCTTTTAAGACAGTCTGTTCATTTGATATCCGTGAGGCGTCGCCCCGGTTTTCCGCTATCCGCGGCAGCAACGGTGAGATCATCGGATTCAAGAACATAGAACAGCTCTCGGACCACAGTGTGGCGGAGAATATGGAAATTTTCCGCAAGCTGAAAGAAAAATATCCTTCCAAGGTGATCATCGCCTCCATTATGGGACAGACGGATGAGGAATGGACAGAACTGGCAGGTCTGTGCGAATCTAATGGAGCCGACATCGTCGAACTGAATTTCTCTTGTCCCAACATGGTGTATGAAGGGGCGGGAACGAGTATTGGTCAGGTTCCTGAGCTGGTGGAAAGATACACAGCGGCAACAAGAAAGGGATGCAGTATTCCTGTTCTGGCGAAGCTGACTCCCAATGTGGCCTCCATGGTGCCTGCCGCACTCGCGGCCAAGAGAGGCGGTGCTGACGGGATTTCCGCCATCAACACCATCTTCAGTGTCGTGGGTGTGAATCCCTACACCTATGTCTCCTCTCCGGCGGTACATGGAATGTCCGCTGTGGGCGGATACAGCGGAAACGCGGTCAAACCGATCGCACTCCGTTTTATTTTCGAACTTGCCAAGGAACCTGAACTGGCGGGAATGTATCTGAGCGGAATGGGCGGAATCGAAACCTGGCAGGATGCGCTCGAATTTCTCCTTCTGGGAGCAGGCTCCGTGCAGGTCACCACAGCAGTTATGCAGTACGGCTATCGCATCATTGATGATTTGAAGACAGGACTGAATTATTATCTTGCGGAGACCGGGTGCAGGAATGTAAGCGAGATCCGGGGGGGAGCACTTGACTTCATCAGCGAGACGACGGATGTGATCGAGAGGGACACCATTTTGTTCCCTGTTTTTCATCCCGACCGGTGCATCGGCTGCGGCAGGTGCATGATCTCCTGCACGGACGGAGGACATCAGGCCATCACGCTGCAGGAGGACAGAAAACCCAAGCTGAACGGCAGTAAATGCGTGGGCTGTCACCTCTGCCTGCTGGTATGTCCCCAGGGAGCCATCACACCTTCCAGGAAGAGGGTCCCTGTCCGAAGAAAGGAAGAGAAGAGCAGCTGATCACTTATTGCGGGGCTTTTTCCTCCTGCGCGGGCGGCTCTGATAATGTCCGAACATGGTCGGGCTTGCCCGGCATTTGCGGCGGCTTTCCCCGCTTCTTTCATCCTATTCCGGTTTAAATCAAAAAACACGGCATCCGGCAGGACAGCATTGCGCCCGGGGCTGTGTTTTTTCCTGCAGGGGATATCCGGACAATCCTGAGAAATTTCCGGACAATCCCGGGGGATATCCGGGCGATTCTCTTTTTACATGTTTTTCAGGCTTTTTGAGGCATACGGGCGGTTGTATCCAATCGGGATAGCTGATAAAATGGCATATGATTTTGTGAACGGAGGTCATCATTACCAGTATGCCCAGAAAAGTAATTGTCATCGGCGCCGGTGCTGCCGGGCTCATGGCTGCCTGCGCAGCCGCCGAAAACGGGAACAGAGTGACGGTCATTGAAAAGAATGAAAAGGCCGGAAAGAAAATCTATATCACGGGAAAGGGAAGATGTAATCTCACCAATGACTGCGATACCGTCGATTTCTTCAGTCACGTGGCCCGCAATCACCGCTTTCTCTACAGCGCGGTCTATGGTTTTGACCATGACATGGTCAAGGATTTTTTTGAAAAGAACGGATGTCCTGTCAAAGTAGAACGGGGCAGCCGGGTATTTCCTGTTTCCGACCACGCTTCGGATGTCACGGCAGCCCTGCTCAGGCAGATCAAGATGAACGGAGGGGAGATTCTGTATCACACTGCCGTGAAGCAGATCCTGACGGAGGAGAACGGAGAGGGGCTTCAGACAGTCCGGGGAGTGCGTCTGAAAAACGGAAGAGAAATGAAGGCCGACGCTGTCATCCTGTGTACGGGCGGCTTGTCCTATCCGTCGACCGGCTCTACCGGGGACGGGCTTTCCATGGTCAGGGCGCTGGGGGTGGACGTGACCCCGACCGCGCCCTCTCTGGTTCCTTTTGAGACAAAAGAGACCTGGTGCCACAACCTGCAGGGACTTGCATTGAAAAATGCGGCGGTCAGGATTTTCCCCATGGAAGTTCCTGAACAAGAAAAGGATTCCGTACAGGACGCTTCAGGCTGTGCCGGGGCGGAGATTCTGCAGCCGGGCGCTGAAAAAACGGAAGTCTCTTCCCGGGATGCCGGATCCGGGCCGGACCCTTCTACTTCTAAGGGAGAAAAAAAGAAAAAGAAGGGCGGGAAAAAGAAGAATAAACCGGTCTATGAGGCATTTGGAGAAATGCTGTTCACCCATTTCGGACTCAGCGGACCCATCATTCTGACTGCTTCCTGCTACTGTGATTTTGCTGAGAATCCATATGGCTTCCGGCTTTTGCTTGACCTGAAACCCGCGCTGACACAAGAGCAGCTGGAAAACAGACTGGCCAGAGAATTTGCCGCCGCGCCCGACAGGCATCTTCCCGGGGCAGTGCGGCCTCTGTTCCCTGCCCGTCTCGCGGAGGCGGTGACGGAGCTCTCGGGACTGGAGACCGGAAGGAGGGCGGCCTCTTTTTCCGGGCAGGAAATTTCGAAGCTGGCTGCGCTGATCAAGAACATCCATGTCACGATCACAGGAACCCGGGGCTACAATGAGGCGATCATTACCCGGGGAGGTATTTCGGTGAAGGAGATCAATCCATCTACCATGGAATTCCGAAGGATTAAAGGCCTCTATGCCGCCGGGGAGGTGCTGGATGTGGATGCGGAGACGGGAGGCTTCAATCTGCAGATAGCCTGGTCTACCGGAAGACTTGCGGGAATGAGTGCGGACAGTGGGGACTGATCCGGGCGGAACGCGCGGATCGGCGCCGGACGGAATCATCCATGTTTGTGAACACGGGTCCAGGGATACAGGTCTGAAAAACAGCCTTGAGGGAGGACGGGACACGTCAGGCAAGACTCGAGAGCGGATCCTGAATCATACAAATTTGTGAACAGGGGGATACACAGGTATGAAAGCCGGAACGAAAGATAAATTTACAGCGGTATTGAAAACGGGGAAAAAGATTATGTGTTTTGTGGCAGCTATTTTGTCTGCGGCGGGACTCGGGCATCTGCCCGGCAGAGTGCCGGGTGCGCCTTTGATCACAGCGGAAGCGGCGTCGGCTCCCTACATGAAAATTACTTGTATTGATCTGGGAGACAGCAGCTCTGTGTACGGGGAGTCAGTCCTCCTGGAATCAGCCGGTCAGTTTCTCCTGATGGATACCGGATCCAAAGATTCCAACAACACTGTGCTCAGATACCTCAAAAAAAGAGGAATCAGAAACCTGAGTCTGTACATTTCACATTTTCATGAGGACCACTGTGATTACGCGGAGTCTATCCTCAAGGATTCCTATTTTCATGTCAGACATCTCTATGTCGCCAACCCTGATCCGGTGAGGCCGTATATTACATCCTGGTACAAATCCCACCGGCACAAAATCTACGACAGCTGCAAAAAATATCTGGCATTTTATAACTCGATCACATCCGCCGCATACAAAAAAAAGATTCCCGTGACCGCTCTCCGGAAGGGAAAAAGATTTACCATAGGCTCTGTCAGGGCTGATGTTCTGTGGGACCACAATAACAGGGGCTTCGGCAAGTTTGATCCCTATGATGTGACAGGGATCGGCTTCCAGAACAACAACTCGGTCGTCACGAAATTCACCCTCGGTTCCAGAAGTTTTCTCAACTGCGGTGACATCGAATTTTCCACAGAAAGGGATCTGCTCGCAGCGGGTGTAAACCTGTCGGCAGATATCCTGAAACTGAGTCATCACGGAATGTGGACTTCAAATCTGGATGCATTTGTCAAAGCTGTCAATCCGTGCTACTGTTTTTATACATACAAAAACAAATCGGATCCGGAGCGCCGCAGATTCGCGTCCGCCGCTGACACCGCCTCCACTTTGAAGAGACTGGCCAAAAGGTATAATATCCTCGGGAACCGTTACAACGGAACCATCACCTATAAGGTTCAATATAATACAATTTATGTGAGCGCCCAGAGGCACATAAAGTCAAAGACCATCAAAGTCAAAAACCGTTCCGACGGTAAGATCCGCACCCACAGGATCGTCTACAATGACGCCCAGCCGCTTTTCCTGGATAACAGGATGCTGCCCGGCGGAACGAAACTGGCGGCAGGCAGTGCGGAGAACAGGACGCCCGGCTACAGCGGGTGGAAAAAGGATTCGAACGGCTGGCGCTACAGGACCGCAAAGGGCACCTGGCTGGCAGGAGGATGGAAGACCATCGGCGATGACTATTATTATTTTACAAAGAGCGGATACCGTTACGAAGGCTGGCTCAAGCTCAACGGCAAAAAATATTTCATGAGCAGGCTTGGAGTCCGCCAGACCGGATGGCAGATGATAGACGGGAAATTCTACTATTTCTCCACTTATCCCGGAAAAGTGGGAGAGATGCTGACCGGAATGAGAAGGATCGGGGACTCATGGTGGCCGCTCAGGGGAGACGGCACTCTGGATTTGTCCAAAAAGAAAGCGCCCAATATTAATATCACAACATCCGAGCACAGGCACACGACAAAATGAAGCAGAAGGAGGAAGCTGAGATATGATGAACATAGCGATCGACGGACCGGCCGGAGCGGGGAAAAGTACAATTGCCAGGAAAGTGGCGCAGAAGCTGTCCTTTATCTACGCAGACACAGGGGCTATGTACAGAGCAATGGCTCTCTACCTCCACCGGAGGGGAATCTCCCCGGAGGACGGGGAGGCAATCGCCAAAACCTGTATGGAGCCGGAGATTTCCATAGAATATCAGGACGGCGAACAGGTTGTTGTCCTCAACGGGGAAAATGTAAATTCCCTGCTGCGTACTCAGGAGGTCAGTGACATGGCTTCCAGGAGCAGCGCAGTGCCCCAAATGCGTGAACGCCTGATGGAACTGCAGAGGAAACTGGCCCTGGAGCAGAACGTCGTCATGGACGGAAGGGACATCGGAACAGTGGTACTGCCCGACGCGCAGGTGAAAATCTATCTCACGGCCAGTGTGGGCGTCAGGGCCAGACGCCGCTATCTGGAACTCAAAGAAAAGGGCGGCGATCCGGATTTCGCCACGATCGAGGAGGAGATCGCGGCACGCGACCACCGCGATATGACCAGGGAAGTTGCGCCCCTCAGGCAGGCGGACGACGCTGTTCTGGTGGACTCCTCTGACATGTCGATCGAGGAAGTGGTGTCACATATCATGACTATTATCAGTGACAGGACGGGCATCTGATGAAAACAGAAGTAATTCTCGCAAAGAGCGCAGGGTTCTGCTTTGGTGTGGAGCGCGCGGTAAACCGTGTCTATGAGGAAATATCAAAGGGCGGCAATATTTTTACATATGGACCCATCATTCATAACAAAGAGGTCGTCGCCGATCTGCAGTCAAAAGGGGTCCGGGTTGTGGAGACACCTGAGCAGATCAAAGAGATCAGCGAAGGGACCGTGATCATCAGGTCTCACGGCGTACCCCGCGAGACAGACACGCTGATCCGTGAGAGCAGTCTGCAGTGCGTGGATGCCACATGTCCTTTTGTCAAGCGGATCCATCGCACCGTAGAGGCGGAGAGTGCCGCAGGAAAACAGATCGTGATCGTCGGAAATCCCCTGCATCCGGAAGTGACCGGAATCATGGGATGGTCTTCGACTCCTGTCAAGGTTATACAAAGCATCGAAGATATACAAAAACTGGACTTTCCCGCGGAAACGGAGATTTGCGTCGTGGCTCAGACCACTTTTAACGCAAAGAAATTTCAAGATTTAGTTGATTATTTGAAGGAAAAAGAATACAATGTAATTTGTGTGAATACTATCTGCAATGCCACGCATGAGCGGCAGTCTGAAGCAAGGTCTATTGCAGCCCGTGCGGACATTATGATAGTAATAGGCGATCGCAGCAGTTCCAATTCTGCAAAGCTTTACGAGATCTGCAGAAAAGAGTGCCCGAAAACCTTTTTCATACAAACGTGGAACGACTTACATCTTACTCTGACTGGTGCAGAAAAGGTGATAGGCATTACCGCGGGGGCATCGACCCCAAAGAATATCATTGAGGAGGTTTATAACCATGTCAGAGCAGACCTTTGAACAAATGCTGGACGCATCATTCAAGACCATTCACACCGGAGAGGTAGTAGAGGGACAGATCATCGACGTAAAACCCGATGAGGCCATCCTCAACATCGGCGCCAAGTCCGACGGTATCCTTACCCGTGCTGAGTACACGAATGATCATTCTGTTGATCTCACAGAAGTCCTGCACGTAGGCGACAAACTTGAAGTTAAGATTCTGAAAGTAAACGACGGAGACGGACAGGTAGTTCTTTCCTACAAGCGCCTTGCTGCAGACCGCGGCAACAAGCGCATCGAGGAAGCCTACAAGAACAAAGAAGTCCTCACAGCCAAGGTTACGCAGGTTCTTTCCGGCGGCCTGAGCGTTGTTGTTGAGGAAGTCAGGGTATTCATCCCTGCAAGCCTTGTTTCCGATACTTATGAGAGAGACCTGAGCAAGTATCTCGGTCAGGACATTGAGTTTGTTATCACCGAGTACAATCCCAACAGGCGCAGATATATTGGAGACCGCAAGCAGCTCCTTGTCGAGAAGCGCAAGGAAATGCAGCGTAAGCTCTTTGAGACCATCCATCCCGGCGATACCGTCGAGGGTACGGTCAAGAATATTACAGATTTCGGCGCATTCATCGATCTCGGCGGCGCAGACGGACTTCTGCACATTTCCGAGATGAGCTGGGGCCGTGTCGAGAACCCCAAGAAGGTTTTCAAGGTCGGCGAGCAGCTTCGCGTCCTGATCAAAGACATCCAGGGAACCAAGATCGCCCTTTCCCTGAAGTTCCCGGAGGAGAATCCCTGGGTAGGTGCTGCTGAGAAGTATGCAGTCGGCACGATCGTCACCGGCAGAGTTGCCAGGATGACTGACTTCGGCGCGTTCGTAGAGCTTGAGCCCGGCATTGATGCCCTGCTTCATGTCTCCCAGATCGCCCGCGAGCACATTGACAAGCCTTCAGACGTTCTGAAGACCGGCCAGGAAGTCACAGCCAAGATCGTTGACTTCAACCAGGACAGCAACAAGATCAGCCTGAGCGTCAAGCAGCTTCTCATCGACAAGGAGCGCGAGAGACGTGCAGCTGAGCGCGCAAACGCAGACGCTGATGTCAGCGATGTTGATGTCGACGCTTTTGTCAAGGCTCAGAGAGAGAACGAGGACGCTGAATAATTCATTCGCGATAATCGAATATCTGAATAGCTCATAACAGCGGAGCCGGAATCCCTGAGGGTTCCGGCTCCGTTTTATTCTTTATGACGCGGCCCGTGTAAGGAATTTTCCGCCTGTCGGCGGGCGCGGTCCTGCCGGAGGGCAGAGGGCGGCGGGGCTGTTTCTGTCCTGTATCTCCGGGATCTCCGGGAAACGGTTAAAAAAGGAATGAGAAGATGGAATTACATTTAAGCCCTTTTTTTGAAGAAGATCTGCAGCGTCTGTGCTCCCTTCCCGTCATGGAGGAGCTTGCCGGCAGAACGGTGCTCGTTACCGGCGCGACCGGCCTCATCGGACAGACCCTGGTCTCCGCTCTTTTGAAGTACGGGGAAGGAGAAGACCCGGGTTCACGGATTCGTGTGATCGCCTGTGTCCGCAGCGAGGAGAAGGCACGCCGCATGTTCGGCGCCTGGGACCGGGGGAATTTGCAGCTGATGATCACCGATATTCAGTCTATGCCTTCAGATAAGCTGTCAGAGCCTGTTGATTACGTGATCCACGCCGCCAGCCAGACCTCCAGCCGCGCCTTTGTCGATCAGCCGGTCGAGACCATTTTTACCGCAGTGGAAGGAACCAGGAGGGCGCTGGAATTCGCGAAAAGCAACCGGGTCCGCTGCTTTGTGTATCTCTCCACGATGGAGGTATACGGGACACCTGAGGACGACCGCAAAATTGACGAAAAACACGGTACCAATCTCGACACCATGCAGCCCCGCAGCTGTTATCCCGAGTCAAAGCGGCTCTGCGAGATACTGTGCGCCTCCTGGCAGAAGGAGTACGGTGTGCCGGTCCGGGTACTGCGCCTGACACAGACCTTCGGACCCGGTGTGAGATATGACGACGGGAGAGTATTCGCGGAGTTTGCCCGCTGCGCGATCGAGGGACGGGACATCGTCCTCAAGACCGCCGGCGCCACCTGCCGGTCCTACCTGTATACAGCCGATGCCGCCGCGGCGATCCTGACAGCCATGGTCAGGGGAGGCGACGGCGAAGCTTACAACGCAGCCAACGAGAGCACATACTGCAGCATTCTTGAAATGGCGGAGATGGTCGCAGGGGAGTGTGTCGGAGGCAGGATCGGCGTGAGGATCGAGGCGGGAGAGGACCCTTCCAAACTGGGTTACGCCCCGACTCTCCACATGAACCTGGACACTTCAAAGCTGAGAGCGCTCGGCTGGGAACCGGCCTGCGGACTCATTGATGCTTATCGGAGAATGATATCAACCATGTGACCGGGGAGCAGGACTGTGACATCGGCCTCCGCTTCAAAAAGACTCTTGATTCTGGGAGATTGCAAATGGAAAAAATACTGAGCGTATCGATCGCTTCCTACAATGTAGAAAAATTTATCCGAAAGGCCCTGGATTCCTGCTGTATTCCTGAGATTATGGACCGTCTGGAGGTGCTCGTTGTCAATGACGGATCCACCGACAGCACTCTGCAGATCGCGCGTGAATATGAGACGAAATATCCGGACACCTTCCGTGTGATCGACAAAAAGAACGGGGGCTATGGCTCGACTGTAAACGCTTCGATTAAAGCGGCGACCGGAAAATATTTCCGTCTTCTGGACGGCGACGACTGGTTTGACCGCGACGGGCTTGTGAAGTTCATCGGGGAACTTTCCGCGGCGGAAGAGGACATGGTCATTGCCCGTTTCAAGAGAGTCTTCGAGGAGGACGGCCATGAGGAGATCCGGGACGAAGCGGCGGACCTGACTGAAAAGACGGTGCGCTTTGATTCGCTGGGAGATCATGAGTGGTTCACCATGCACGCGATCACTTACCGCACGAAGATCCTGCAGGAAAATGAGATCAGACTCACAGAGCACTGCTTCTACACAGATCAGGAATATGATCTGCTGCCCCTTCCCTGGGTGGATACTGTGCGCGTATTTCCCGAGGTGGTATACTGCTACCGCATAGGCCGGGGAGAGCAGAGTGTGAGCCCTGAAGGACTGGAAAAGCATTACAATGACCAGACCATTGTCCTGAAAAGGCTGTACAGGGTCTATCCCGAAGTGGGTAAGAAAAAGACGGCAAAGGACAAATATATTTTCAACTACTTTGTGCTCAGGACCTTCCTGCAGATCAAGGTCTTTCTGGTGATCTCCAAATCCGTACTCCACAAGCAGGAGCTCATCAATTTCCTGAAATACCTCAAGCGCGAACAGCCCCTGATCTACAAAGAACTGATGCGCACGAGCAAGATCCTCAAGATCCTGACGGTATCCCGATTCACCGCCTATGGAGTGCTTCACGAGCGCCTCCGCAGAGAATACAGATATTGATCAAGGATCCTGAAACCGGGCGGGCCTGAAGAAGTGCGGGCCTGAAAAAAACAGGCCTGAAAAGATGCAGGTCCGGAAATGTACAGGTCTGAAAAAGTGCAGGCCGGAAACTGTGCAGGCCTGAAGAAGTGCAGGCCTGAAATTGTACAGGGGAACAGGAATAAGAAACAGCCCTGCGGCGATCTGCCGCAGGGCTGTGTTATTATGACGTATCCCGTGTAAAGAACTATTCCGCATGTCGGCGGACGCCGTCTGGCCGGAAGCAGAGGGGAGCAGTGCCGCCCTTGTCCTGTTTACTGCGGGCTGTTCTCAACCGGCTTTTCATCCGGACCAATCATTAAGTCTCATTCAGGAGGCTTCTATGCCGCCGGAAAATCAGCCTTTTTTCACCATATATTCGATCAGGTCGACGACATTGTCAATTCCGATCGCGCTGTTGAAGCAGGCGTCATAATTCTTGTAATCACCGAATTTGTAACTCGTGAAATGGCTGTAGTAGTCTCTGCGCTCCTCATCCTTGCGCTTAAGCAGATTCGGGTAGGTGGCAAGGTCTTCTCCGTAGACTTCAGCGACACGTTTTTTGCGGAAATCCATGGGTGCATAGATGAAAAACTTCCAGAGATTATCCCGGTCCTTCAGAATATAATCGCTGCAGCTTCCGACGATGACGCAGCTGCCCTTATCCGCAAGCTCATTGAGGACAGTTCTTCTGGCACCGAAGATTCTGTCGGGAATGGGAATGATTCCCCTGGCCGCATTGATTCCATAGAAGAAAGCGGAGACGTCTTTTTCTGCCCAACTGCGGACCACTTCCTCACTGAGGCCGCTTTCCTTGGCAAGCATGGTTATGATTTCCTTGTCGTAGAATTCGACTCCGAGGCGCTTCGCGAGCTTTTCACCGATCTCACGCCCGCCTGAACCGTATTCTCTGCTGATTGTGATGATGCTGTTTCCCATGATTTACCTCCCTCCTGGAAAAATACGGATCTGCTGCCCTTTAGTCATTGATCCCTGCTGTGATGACCTTCCGCAATTATTCACACCGGTCCGGAAAACCGAAGAAGAACAAAAAGTACAGAATAACAATACAGAGGAAGGCACACGGTCAGGCAGGTATAAGGGAAAGGGGCATACCCGTACATGCTGCATCTGTTCATAAATCAGGCTTATGAGCGTTTATTTGGAAACAAAAACCACACATATTATTCCCCCGGAAGAGCCGGCAGTCAGCCCGATTGGCCCCGGTTCATCCTGATAATATTTTATAATAAGGGTCAGAAATTGTCAAATTTGTTATAAAAATTGCGATTATTGCGTGTTTAATTATGGAAATTGCTCAGTGGCGGAAAATGATGTGCCTGAGCACGTAGGAGGCGTAGTCGGAGAGTGCCGCCCGGTCTTTTTTGATCTTGTCCGTAAACTCAAAGAAAATATCCCTGTCCTCATAGCTGCGTTTGAAAAAAGGAGTCTGATACAGATCCCACTGGGGCAGGTAGGAGGCTGTTTTCCTGGTGTAGCAGGTCTCAGGACGCGCCTGGACGCGGCGGTTGCGGTCCACGTAGGACGCGATATATTTGTGGATCGCCATATCCTCGCCGGGAAGGTAATAATAGTCCTTGTAATTGGCGTAAAAATACTTCATCTCCTCGGTATAAAGAGGAATCTTGAGAACTCCCTGGCTGCCGTCGATCTTGAGATAGCAGTGATCCAGCCCGGCAAAAATCCTTGTGGGGAGCCTGAAGGGAATGTCAAACTGGACGAGAAGCTCCTCTGCCTTTTTTCCCTCGTGGTTCGTGTAATAATTGGCCTGGGCACGGCGCACGTTCACCTTCAGGTCCTCCAGGTATGAAAAGGAGGAGAGGGGAAGAAGGGCCGGGAGTCCGGAGACATCTGCCTCGTTCCGGCAGACCAGCTGATCCATAAGTCCCGCCGAGGGCAGCACCAGATACTTTTTGTAAGTCTCGACCATTTCCCCGCCGTCCGTCAGGTCGGTGCGGCCGGTGTTGAGAGCGGCTTCGACTGTCTGCTGACGATAGTCAGGCAGACCCAGCAGGTGGCGGTAGGGGGCGATGTAGCCGTACAGATCTATGGAATTCATGGACAAAAACGCCGCAGCTGTCTCCTGCAGGCCGTTGGCCTCGATCCGGACGCGAAGGAAAGGGAGGTCAAAGCGGTTTCCGTTGTAGGTGACCGCATATTTGAAAGGACTGCAGAAAATCAGGAAAGAAGACAGGACATGCTTTTCCTCCAGCCCTGTGTCGTCGAACCACTGAGTGAGCTGCCATTCGCCGTGCTGTCTGCAGATACAGCCGATCATATAGACTCTGCAGTCCGCGCGTTTGATCCCGGTTGTCGCGATATCGAGAAACAGGACTTCTCCCTCCCTGACTTCCAGGTCGGGAAAAGAGATGCGCGCGCTGCTTTCAATCGTTTTGCTGATGATCCGCATGGGAGCCTCCTGCATGAAAAAAGATTCCTGCCGCGTGAAACGGCAGTCGGAAAACTGATGATGACCGGTGAAGTTTCATTACACCCCCTGACGGGGATGCCCAGAGTACCTTTTGCGAAAAAACCGTTCCGCAAGGCGAAGCAGTGTCAGCGCTTTTGCGGAGGGGGGGGCCGCCCTTTCACTTGGGGGCTGCGCAGAGAATCACGAAAAAGCACCTGTTTCGTGGCGGACAGTACTGTAAACTCAGTGTACCACAAAACAGCCCTGACAGAACGAATTCAGTTTACCACAAAACAGCCTGACAGAACGTTTTTTTTGTGATTATCATCGTTTTGTGGTATAGTTGATTGTCACATGAAAATAGCTGCACAACAACCTCAGAAAAAATGGAGAGGAGACAGAGATGAAGCAGATTTTATATAAGAGCACTCGTTCCGACAACAGCCCGGTGACAGCGTCCAGGGCAATCCTTATGGGCCTCGCTGAGGACGGCGGGCTTTTTGTGCCGACCGAATTTCCGGCTCTGGACAAGGGGCTTTCCGAGCTGGCCGCTATGGACTACCGCGGAGTGGCCTATGAAGTGATGAAACTGATGCTCACCGATTTTACGGAAGAGGAACTCAAGGGCTGCATCGCCAGCGCCTACGGCAGTAATTTCGATACAGAGGAGATCGTTCCCCTGCGCAATGCGGACGGAGCCTGGTACCTCGAACTTTTCCACGGTCCCACAATCGCGTTCAAGGACATGGCTCTGCAGATCCTGCCTCATCTTATGATCACTTCCGCCCGGAAAAACAGTGAGGACAAGGAGATCGTCATCCTCACTGCGACGAGCGGGGACACGGGCAAGGCCGCGATGGCAGGATTCGCTGATGTCGCCGGCACCCGGATCATGGTCTTTTATCCCAAGGACGGTGTGTCCTCGATCCAGGAGAGGCAGATGGTGACCCAGAAGGGTGAGAATACCTGTGTTGTAGGGATCAGGGGTAATTTTGACGACGCCCAGAGTTCTGTCAAGGAAATCTTCGGCGACGAGGCGCTGCGTGCGGAGATGGCTGAAAAAGGATTTGCTTTCTCCTCCGCCAACTCCATCAATATCGGACGCCTGGTGCCCCAGATCGTCTATTATGTCTTTGCTTACACAAGACTTGTAAAAAATGGAACGATCAAAGAGGGGGACAAGGTGAACTTCGTCGTCCCGACCGGAAATTTCGGAAATATTCTGGCGGCATATTACGCAGCGCAGATGGGGCTTCCGGTCAACAGGCTGGTGTGCGCCTCCAATTCCAACAAGGTGCTCTTTGATTTCTTCACAACAGGAACCTATGACAGGAACAGGGAATTTATCCTGACCAGTTCTCCTTCCATGGATATCCTGATCTCCAGCAATCTCGAGCGCCTGATCTATCATATCAGCGGCAATGACTCCGGGAAGACGGCGGAACTTATGCGCGATCTGCGCGAAAAGGGCGTCTATGCGATCACAGATGAAATGAAGGCAGGACTCGGGCTTTTCCGGGGAGGCTACGCGACCGAGGAGGATACCGCGGATGCCATCCGCAGGCTTTTTGACAGGGAGAGATACGTGATCGATCCCCACACTGCGGTTGCGGCCTATGTCTATGACAGATTCAGGAGCGAGACCGGGGACTGTACTCCGACTGTCATCGCTTCTACAGCCAGCCCTTTCAAGTTCGAGAACAGTGTCATGCAGGCCCTGGGCGAGCCCTCCGACCTTCCCGATCTGGATCTGGCTGACCGCCTCAGCGAGAAGGCCGCCGTTGCGGTGCCCGAAGCGGTCAATGTGCTCAGGACCGCGCCTGTGCGCCACAATATTGTATGCGACAGGGACGGGATGAAGGAGGAGGTCCGCAGGTTCCTGGGACTTTGATTTTGATCCGCAGGTCCGCAGGTCCCCGGGACTATGACCTTGATCCGGAGGTCCGCAGGTCCCCGGGACTTTCATCTGCGGGACAGTGCAGTAACTTTTTTCATAATTTTTCAGAACGTGCTTTTATTTTTCAGTACGTGCATTCATGCGGTAAGGTGTTGATTGATAAAATGACTAATCAAATGATTCAGAAGAGGCTCTCACAGCTTCGCGCCAATATGTCTGCTCTGGGGATCGACTATTATCTGATCCCCACTGCGGATTTTCACAATTCGGAATATGTTGCTCCTTATTTTCAGACCCGCCGGTATTTCAGCGGATTCACGGGTTCCAGCGGAACTCTGATCGTGGGACTTGAGGAGGCGGGCCTGTGGACGGACGGCCGCTACTACATTCAGGCTGAAAAAGAACTGAGCGGGACGGGGATCGACCTTTACCGCGAGTCGGACGAAGGCGTCCCGACGCCGGCAGCCTGGCTGGCCGGCCGGCTGGGGAGAGCCGCGGCCGGGATGGAGCAAAGCCGGGTTCAGCAAGAGCCGGGAGGCCGTCAGCTCTCGCTTGCCTTCGACGGAAGGTGTGTGAGCGTAAGCCAGTTCAGGAACCTTCAGAGGAGACTGTCCGGCCTCGACGTCCGCTTTGTGACGGACAGGGATCCCGCGGAAGGAATCTGGGCAGACCGTCCGGAGCTGCCGGCTTCCGAGGCTTTCGTGCTCGCTGAGGAATATGCCGGAGAGAGCGCTCAGTCCAAGGTGGAGCGCCTGCGCGAAAAAATGCGCGGATCGGGTGCTTCTCTGTATGTGGAAAACAAACTGGACAACCTGATGTGGCTCTGGAATCTCCGCGGAAGAGATGTCGAATGCACGCCTGTTGCCCTGGGCTTCGGCGTGATCACGATGGACCGGCAGATCCTTTTTGTCCGGGAGAGTGCGGTCACAGAGGAGGTCCGCGCCTATGCCGCCGGAATCGGGCTGGAACTGCGGCCCTATGAGGACATCTTCGAGGAGCTGGAGAAACCGGAACTCTACAGGGAGGCTGCCGGTGCAGACCGCCCGGGGAAGACAGCCGCGGCAGGCCATGACGACAGTTCCGCCGCCGGAGAAGCCGCGGGCCGGTGCAGAATTTACTATTCTCCCTCCGCCCTGAGTGTCAGGCTCTATGAGGCCATGATCAAAGGCAGGGACAGGGCTTTTGGCGCGGACAATATCCTTTCGGCCGGTCAGGAAGTTCTGTCCGCCGGAAAAGACATACAGAGACGCAGCCCTGTTGAGGATTTCAAAGCCGTAAAAAATGAGACGGAGCTCAAAAATATCCGCAGCTGCTATCTGGAGGACTCCGCGGCTGTCTGCAGATTCCTTTACTGGATCCACAGACATGTCGAAGAGGGAACGATCGGCACTCTGACCGAGATGGACGCTGAGCGAAAAATGGATTCCCTCCGGGCGGAAATCAGTGATTTTATAGAGCTTTCCTTTAAGACTATTTCCGCTTACGGACCAAATGCGGCCATGATGCATTATTCCGCAAAAGAGGACGACTGCGCGCAGCTCAGACCTGAGGGCATGCTGCTGGTGGACTGCGGCGGCCAGTACCTTCGAGGGACGACAGACGTCACCCGCACAATGGCGCTCGGTCCCGTTACGGAGGACATGCGCCGGCATTATACACTCACGGCGGTCGGCAATCTGCAGCTGATGGACGCAGTGTTCCTGCACGGCTGCACCGGCAAAAATGTGGACATACTGGCAAGACAGCCGCTCTGGAACATTATGATGGACTATAAGTGCGGCACCGGACATGGGATCGGATACCTGCTCAGTGTCCACGAAGGACCTCAGAATATCCGCTGGAGATTTGCGGGGGGCGCTCCCGAGGCAGTTCTGGAAACAGGCATGATCGTCTCCGATGAACCCGGCGTCTATCTCGAGGGAAAGTACGGAATCCGCATCGAGACCATCCTGGAAGTGGTGGAAGCGGCGAAGAACAGCGACGGGACCTTCCTTCGCTTCAGGCCTCTGACCCTGGTTCCCATGGACCGCGCTCTGATCGATCCGCAATACCTGACTCCTCAGACGAGAACTTCCCTCAACGAATATCACAGGAGAGTATATGATGAGGTCGGCCCCCTCCTGACAGAGGAGGAGAGGGAATGGCTCAGGGAGCAGACACAGGAGATCTGAAAACCGGAAGGTAAAACACCGGTACACAATATATTGCCGCAAGGAGCCTCCGTACTACTAATTAAGGGATGCACGCAGGTTCAGATAAAAGGAAGACAATGCAAATGCAGTGGCGCTGGATATTGCCCGCGGCGTGCTCTTGTGTTATAATAAGGATACCTGAGATGCCACTCATCTGCTATTTTGAACCTACAATTACTTTAAACGGGAATCCTATATCGCGTGCCCGGATGTCAGGCCTTCCGTGCGAAAGCACAGGCAGAGGAAGATTGACGCACACGCTGCGGACACCCACCTGGCATGTGTGCTAGGAGTCAAAATGCAGGTTCGGCGTTTCAGGTTTTTCTTTGCGGATTCCGGGTTTATTCTTTATCACGCAAGACTCGAGAGAGAGTCCCGGATTGCCCGAAAGGGACAGCAGAGAGCAAATCCTGAGAACTGACAGACGGGCGGGGCCGGACATTTGTCCACCCGCCTGTCTTTTATGACAAATTGATTTGGCAGGAGAGACAAAAAAATGGAAAGACTGAATGCGTGGAACACTTACGATCTGGTCATGCAGGACGACTGCATGGATTTCGCGAAGGATTACATCAACTTTCTGAACGTGGGAAAGACAGAGAGGGAGTGTGTGGACTTCTTCGTGAATGAGGCTGAAAAAAACGGATATATCGAACTGAGCCGGGCAATCGCCGAAAAAAGGCGGCTCGTACCCGGAGACTGTGTCTACAGTGTCTGGATGAATAAATCCATGGTGCTTTTCCGCATCGGAGAAAAGCCTTTTGAGGAGGGCATCAATATCCTGGGTGCCCACATTGACTCCCCCAGGCTGGATGTCAAGCAGAATCCTGTCTATGAGGAAGGCGGTTTCTGCTACCTCGATACACATTATTACGGGGGGATCAAGAAGTATCAATATGTGACACTTCCGCTGGCTATTCACGGCGTTGTTGTCAAAAAGAGCGGTGAGACAGTGATCCTCAATATCGGTGAGGATGAGGACGATCCCGTGTTCTTCATACCTGATCTTCTGCCTCATCTGGCCCAGGATCAGATGAAAAAGAATGCCTCTGCCTTTATCGAAGGTGAGGCGCTGGATCTCATCATCGGAAATAAGCCCGTGACGATCGATACTGATACAAAAGCAGGAAGAGAGGGAAAAAAGGCTGCCGAGAAGGATGCTGTTACCAATGCTCTCCTGAAGATCCTGAAGGACACCTATGATATTGACGAAGAGGACTTTATTTCCGCGGAGATCGAGATCGTGCCGGCTGGGAAGGCCAGGGACGCGGGATTTGACCGCAGCATGGTACTTGCCTACGGCCAGGATGACCGGGTCTGCGCCTATCCCTCTTTCCGCGCCCAGATGGAAGTGACTGATATCGCGCGGACAAGCTGTACCCTTCTTGTGGACAAGGAAGAAATCGGCAGTGTCGGAGCCACCGGCATGCGGTCCCGTTTCTTTGAAAATACTCTTGCAGAAGTCATGGAACTCTGCGGCCAGTATTCCGGGCTGGCACTGCGCCGGACTCTGGCCAACAGCGCCATGCTTTCCTCGGATGTGAGCAGCGCCTTTGACCCTGCCTACGCCTCCGCTTTTGAAAAGAAAAATACGGCCTTCCTCGGCAGGGGCATGGTAATAAATAAGTTTACAGGTTCCCGCGGCAAATCCGGTTCCAATGATGCCAATGCGGAATATCTGGCAGTTCTCCGCAGAATATTTGATGAGAGTGAGGTTTTGATCCAGACAGCCGAGCTCGGTAAAGTGGATCTGGGGGGCGGCGGCACCATCGCTTATATCCTGGCCCTTTATGGAATGAATGTGATCGACTGCGGAGTTCCGGTGCTGAGCATGCACGCGCCCTGGGAGGCGACCAGCAAGGCGGATCTGTTCGAAGCCTACAGAGGGTATAAGGCCTTTTTGAGAAAAATGGATATGCGAACTATGTAAGAAGCAGCGGGGAAAGCGGCTGCAAATGCCGAGCTCGCTCGAGCATTTGCAGACATTTTCACAAACCGTCTGCGGTTTGTTAGCGCCGTAAACATGAGGAAGAAGCAACGCAAGGACACCGAAGTGTCCGAAGCTTTTTACATGTGAGTTTGCAGCACACAGACATGGAGAAAAGAATGACTAATGAATCTGATTTAACTGCCGGCAGGGAGGTCCCTGTCGGTCACCGCACGGCAGATTATTATTTTGATCTTCCGCAGGAACTGATCGCCCAGGATCCCCTGGAGGACCGGTCTTCTTCGAGACTGCTGGTTCTGGACCGAAGGACCGGAGAGAGAAGACACGGAACTTTTCGGGATATTCTCAGATATCTTAGAGCGGGGGATACTTTGATCCTGAATGACACCAAGGTCATTCCGGCCCGTCTTCTGGGCACAAGGGAGGGCACGGGCGCCGCCATCGAGATCCTGCTGTTGAAGAGGCTGGGCAGTGATGTCTGGGAGTGCCTGGTCAGGCCCGGGAAGAAGCTCCGCCCCGGGGCCAGGGCCGTGTTCGGGGACGGCAGCCTGAAGGCGGAGATTCTGGAGATTGCGGAGGGCGGCAATCGTCTGGTCCGCTTTGAATATGAAGGAATCTTCGAGGAAGTCCTGGACCGGCTCGGCGAGATGCCCCTGCCTCCTTATATCACTCACAAGCTGCAGGACCGCAGCCGCTATCAGACGGTGTACGCCAGGTATGAGGGGTCGGCAGCAGCCCCTACGGCAGGCCTGCATTTTACTCCGGAACTTCTGGGAGAGGTCCGGGACATGGGGGTCAATATCGGATTCGTGACTCTGCATGTCGGTCTGGGGACCTTTCGCCCGGTCAAAGTGGATGATGTGGAAGAACACACCATGCACACCGAATGGTACAATGTCCCCCGGGAGACGGCGGATCTGATCAACCGGACACATGAAGCCGGGCATCGTGTCATCTGCGTCGGGACGACCAGCTGCAGGACGATCGAGAGCGCGGCGGACGAAAACGGAGTGGTGCACGCCGGAAGCGGAGACACATCCATTTTTATTTATCCCGGCTATCGTTTCCGGGTCATGGATGCCCTGATCACGAATTTTCATCTTCCCGAGTCCACCCTCATCATGCTGGTGTCGGCTTTTGCGGGGCGGGAGCATGTTCTTGAGGCTTACAGGGAAGCAGTGGAAAAACAGTACCGATTTTTCAGTTTCGGGGATGCAATGCTGATAGAATGACAGATTCTATGGTTTTATGTTAAGATAGTAGCCATGAATACAAAATATATGAATTCTCCTGAAAAACCCATTTGTACTGAGCCTCTGCTTTCAGTGATCATTCCCGCTCACAACGCGGAAAAAACGCTGGAGAGAGCAGTGGAGAGTGTGGCGGGCGCCATGCGTGTGATCGAAGGGAATGAGACGATTCAGTCCAAAGCAAGGGGCTTTTCGGAGCAAAATTCCGGTTTATCTTTTTTATATGAAATTCTGATCATCGAAAACGGATCCGGGGATTCCACAGGAATTATTGCGGCCGGACTGCAGCAGAAGTACTCGGGGAGAGTGCGCGCTCTGCATTCTGAGAAGGGTGTTTCCAACGCACGCAATAAAGGGCTTGATGAAGCGCGGGGAAAATGGATTCTTTTTCTTGATGCGGATGATTATTATCTCGAGGACGCAGGGGCTGTGCTCCGGGACGATCTGTCTTTCTACGGGACAGATCTGATTGTGCACAGTTATGAGTCGGGAGACAGTCTCATTCATCTGTGTCCGCCCTCCGGGGAAAGGTTTTCGGGGGACCTCACACAGATTTGTGTCCGTATGATCGAGAATCCCACAAGGTACACATCCGTCTGGTCAAAGCTGTACAGGAGATCTCTGATTGAAAAGGGGAATCTGCGCTTTGATCCGGCCCTCAGGCTTTCGGAAGACAGTCATTTTTTCATCAGATACCTTTCTCTCTGCAGAAGAATCCGCCTGATCGACCGCGCTTTTTATCATTATTCCATAGATAATGATTCCGCGGTCCGCACCTGGGACGGGAAAAAAGAAGAAGGATACAGGACGTCCCTGGAAAAGGTACGGGCTTATCTGGAAACGCAGCCTGAGCCGGTCCGGAGAGCCTTTGCGGGTTACGGTATGATGCAGTTCAACCTGCTCATGGTGAGGGAAGTCTTTGCTGCAGGCAGGTCTGCTGCGGATCAGAGCCGGATGGAGACGCCCGAATCCCCGGGCCGGCCCTTCACATTGGCCGGGAAAATCCGCAAAATGACAGAGCTGAGCAAAACAGAGCCGTTTGCCTCCGCATTAAAAGGATATGATCCGGAGCATCATAAGGGGGCCCGTTATCTTCCGATCCGTTTCCTCAACAAAGGACTGACAGTTGGAGCGGCCGCGATTTATGAGGCCAGAGTCCTGCAGAATGCCCACAGGGAAAGAATGCACTGAGTACAGGGCAAGGCAAGGCCGCCAAGACGGCCGCCGCGGTGCGGGGTACGAATGTGTGGGGCGGTAACAAACCACTACGTGGTTTGCGAGAGCCCGTAAGAGCGGAGCAGCGCGTCGTTTATTCATATATGTTTGTGAGCAAGAGGTCATGGCACTGAAGCGTGAAAGGCAGGAGTCAGGGAATGTTTAATGTCCTTGTTTTTGGTATGACAGAGAACCCGGGCGGGGTGGAGAGCTTTCTGATGAATTATTACCGCAGGATCGACCGCACCCGGTTTCATTTCGACTTTTTGTGCAATTCCTATGATCCTGTAGCCTTTGAGGATGAGATCCATGCCATGGGCGGCAGGACGATCCATTTCACCTCCCGACGGCAGAATCCCGTACGATTCCGCAGGGAGCTGGAATCCTTTTTTGTCAGACACGCGCATGAATACCAGGCGATCTGGGTCAATGTCAACAGCCTTGCCAACATTGACTATCTGAAGATGGCAAAGAAATACGGTATTCCGAAGAGAATAATTCACAGCCATAACGCTCAGAACATGGATACAAAGCTTCGCGGTATGCTCCACGAGGCCAACAGAGGAAAGGTGGGCCGGTACGCGACGGATTTCTGGGCCTGCTCCGAATATGCCGCGAAATGGTTTTACGCGGGACGCGGCGGAAAGGGAGAACTCAGGCATCCGGCGGTAGTGATCCGGAACGCGATCGATGTTGAGAAGCTTCAGGAGGGGATCAGCCGCAGGAACCGGTACCGGGACCTGGCGGCAAGCGGAATTGTGAGCGGCGGGAGCGGCGCCAAGGGTATGCCGGATTCGATGGAAGAAGGAAGCTGCCCGGGCACCGGTCAGCCCGGATCCGCAGACCGGCAGGACCAGTATATTCTCACCTGCATCGGACGTCTCCACTTTCAGAAAAACCAGCGCTTCGCGATTGATGTTATGGCGGAACTGATTCCTCAGATGCCTGATGCGCGTCTGGTGCTGATCGGCCAGGGAGAAGATGAAGCCATGCTCCGCGCCCATGTGCGTGAGAGAGGACTGGAAGATTATGTCTGTTTCGCCGGGGTGGTGACGGACATCCCGGGCTGGCTGGGCGCTTCGGATTTTTTCCTGTTTCCTTCTGTCTTTGAGGGACTTGGAATTGCCGGTCTCGAGGCTCAGGCAGCGGGTCTGCCCACAATTGCCTCTGCCCGGGTGATCCCGGATGACATCCGGGTCACGGACAGGCTTAGATTTTTCCCCCTTGAGAAGGGTCCTGCCGCCTGGGCGGAAGAGATCCGGAAAATGAGGGAGAATCTTCCGGCGAGGCCGCTTGATCCCGCGGATCCGATGTGGAAAAAGCTGTCGGATGATTTTACCGACAAGGGATATAACAGTGCCGTAGAAACAGGGAGGCTGGAAAAACTTCTTTTGGAATGAATGCGGTTTGAGCGCTCATTCCGCGATGCCGGATTGTTGCGGCGGGAAGCAGGGAAAAGTGTAAGCGGAGGCTGTCACGATCATGAAAAAACTGACTTTGGATGAAATCCGCGCTCTGGAGCTTGAACTTCTGGACGCGTTTACGGAACTCTGTGAAAAAAACAATATTTACTTTACTCTGGGAGGCGGCACTCTGCTCGGGGCAATCCGTCATCAGGGTTTCATTCCCTGGGATGATGACATCGATGTCATGATGCCCCGTCCGGATTACGAGCGTCTCTTCCATCCGGAGAATCTGGATATGACCGGATTTCCGGACTATATGGAGTTCAAGAGCTACCGGGACGGAAGCCTGAGTTATCCCTTCATCAAGCTGGTGGACAAGAGGACCTTTGTCGATTTTCCCTATTATGACAGCGAGGAAAACGTCAATCAGATCTGGATGGACATTTTTCCCATCGACGGGAACCCGGAGGATCAGAATGAAAACAGGCGCATCTATGAAAAATCCCTGCGCCTGAGAAAGCTGATTTTTATCAAGATCGCGAAAAAGGGAGAGGGAAAGACTGTCCTCAAGCGTATACTCAAGCCGGCAGTGATCGGGATTTTGAAGGTGGCGGTCCCTATGCCCGGGCTTTTAAAAAAGATCGATGATCTCTCAAAAAGTATTCCCTATGACAGCACGCCCTATGTCGGCTGCATCATGTGGGGATACGGTCCCAGGGAGCGTATGTCCCGCAAGAAGTTCATGAAGCCTGTCAAGGTTCCCTTTGAGGGAAGGATGATGAATGCTCCTTCCAATTATGACCATTATCTGACGGGACTTTATCATGATTACATGCAGCTTCCGCCTGAGGAAAAACGGGTCATGCACGGTATGGACGCCTGGCTGCTGGAGCCCGGAGAAACTCCCGGGGATATTGTCCGCTGAAGGATGATTCAGAGCGTCATTCAGAAGCCGGAGGCATGAGCGCCCGGCGGATGAAACGAGTATGTGCCGCGAACGGACGGGCCAGGAAGTTCAGACGGCATGGAGGAATTGTATGTTATTTGACAGCAGAGCCATCAGGCTAAGGATCCCCCAGAATGATGTGAGGATCCGGCTCGATGAGCTGATCACTTTTGCAGGGCTCATCTTATGGGTCCTGCAGGCTTATATAGATGACAGCGGCTTCGGCACCCTGTTCGGAACGGAACTGGGCAAACTGATCCGGTATTTCTGTCTCCTTCTCTTTCTGGTTAAAATCGTTGTGACGGATATGCATCTGGCGGCGCGGGCAGTCTCGGTGGCTGCCGTCTTTTTCTGCTATCTGATGATGATCCAGCAGATGGCGGGCGCCGGCATCACCTTTTTGCAGCTCTTCGTCATGATGATGGCTGTCAAGGACATCTCGTTCAAAAGAATTTGCAAGGTAATGTTCTGGACATGCCTTCTCTGTTATCTGGGAGTTCTGTTTTTTGACAAAGTCGGGCTGATCTGGAGGCCGCCGCTGATTGACGGGAACCGTGTGCGGGATTACATGGGATTCCGCTTTGTATCGTTTCCTGCCATCTATATCTTTAATCTGATTTTCTGCGGATGCTATGCCTATACGGACCCGCCTGCAGTGGCGGAACAGAAGAGAAGAGCGGGACAATACGTGCAGCGGCTTCCCCTCTGGGCGCTCGCTGTTCTCGAAGGAATCAATGTTCTGGCTTATATCAGGACCAATACCAACATTCCTTTCCTCGTTACGACCTTATTTGTCTTTCTTTATCTTCTGTGTGTCTATGGAGGAGTCAATCTTTTCCCGAATCATCCGCTGATTCGTTTTCTGGCGGGAATCTGCTATCCGGCCCTGGCCTTTTTTACCTATGAGGTCGTGTCGCATTACAACAAAAACAGCAAGCTGTGGCTGAAAATTGACGATAAACTGACTCATTTCAGAATACGTCATGCCGCGGAGGGCCTTAAGACCTACGGGATCCATCCCTTTTCCCAGGTCGTCTACCAGAACGGCGATCTGGAGTCCCCCAATTATTTTTATATCGACAGTGCCTACATGAAGGTACTGATCAACTACGGCCTTGTATTTGCCATTATCCTCTTCGGCATTTACGCCATGATTTCTGTCGCTGCTGTCAGGAACCAGGACATTGTCCTGTGTATCTGGATGGTCTGTATAGCGGGATACAGTCTGATGAACAATGTCCTCATGGACGTGGAGCAGTGCTGTACCCTGTTCGCTTTCTGGTACGCGATCGGCGTATGGACCTTTGGCAGGAGGCCGGGCGGAGCGTTTCCTGTGCCTGACCGGGGACGGGGATCAGCCCCGCCGGATCCGGAGAACGCAGCGGGAGGTTTTCTGCCGGCTGCTTCGATGTTTTCAGGATCCGGAGACAGGCTTTTTTGCTCCCCGGAAGAGGCAGCCTCTGAGGATGAGGAGATCTGCTGCCGCTCCGCGGACGGGACAGTCCGCGAAGGCGGGGAGAACCATGGCGGCTCCACAGACTTATCGGATGCCGGCACCGTGGAGATCGAAAACGAAGACGGGCCTGACACCGGCACGGAGGAGGCTTCTGTTCCGGATGGCGGGAATTCCGAAAACGAGGAGGGACCTGACACCGGCACGGAGGAGGCTTCTGTTCCGGATGGCGGAAGCGGCGGCAAAAACAGAAAAAAAGATCCGGATGAGCCCAGTGTGCGCCTGAATTTTGTGCTCAGCTTGGCTTACCAGGTTCTGGTCGTCATCCTGCCCATGATCACGGCCCCCTATGTCGCCCGGGTCCTGGGCGCGGACAAGAACGGCATTTACAGCTTTACCGCGTCCTACCAGACCTATTTTTCCATGTTTGCCGCTCTGGGGACAGTCTCATACGGGTCGAGGGAAATTGCCCGGAACCGCAGGGACAGGGCTGTCCGCAGCAAGCTCTTCTGGGAAATCGAGCTGATGACTGTGCTCACTTCGACGGTATCCATCGCGGCCTTCATTGTGTTCATTGTCTTCAGAGACCGGTACCAGATCTTCTATATACCGCAGATCATGTCGATCCTGGCGGTCATGTTTGACATATCCTGGTTCTTCTCCGGAATCGAGGAGTTCCGCTATATCGTGACCAAGAACGCGCTCTTCAAGCTGGCTGGCGCCGTTCTGATCTTCACCCTTGTACACAAACCGGAGGACCTGCTTTTATATATTGCAATCCTTTCGGCCACGACCATGCTGGGCAATATGTCCATGTGGATTTACATGCCCCGCTTTCTCGATCCGGTGGACTTTGGCACACTGCGGATCCGCCATCATCTGAGGGAGACTTTTGTATACTTCATTCCCTCGATCGCCACATCGGTCTATACAGTTCTGGACAAGACCCTGATCGGCGAGATCACGCGGGACGAAGTGGAGAACGGCTGTTATGACAAGGTCGTGCAGCTCATCAATATTATGAAGGCCCTGACCTTCACTGCGCTCAACAGTGTTCTGAGCGCCAGGATTTCCTTTCTGTTTGCGGAAAAAAGATACGATGAGATCCGCAGAAGAATCGAGACGTCGATCAACTACATTCTTTTTACGGGATTCGGGATCGGATTCGGACTCGCGGGTATCGCGCCGCGGTTTATTCCCTGGTTTCTGGGACCCGGTTATGAAAGAGCTGTTCTCATGCTGATCATGATGAGCCCGATCGTCGTTATCATCGGGGTCAGCAATTGTCTGGGGTCCCAGTATTACACGCCGTCCGGCAAGAGAGCGCAGAGTGCGAGATTTATCATTGTCGGAGCCTGTGTGAACCTGGCTCTTAACCTGCTGCTGATCCCCCGCTTCTGGGGATACGGAGCGATTGCCGCCTCGCTGATCGCGGAGATGACGATCACAATCCTTTACATCACGTTCGCAAGAAAGTCCTTCCATCCCGTCGTGTTTGTGAGGGACGGATGGAGGAAGCTGCTTTCCGCCGGACTCATGTACGGGGCAGTCCGGGCGGTCGATCCTTTTTTCCACAGTAATTTCGCGGCTCTGGCCGCAGAAGTATGCGTGGGAGGAGCGGTGTATATCATCATGCTGTTCATTCTCAGAGATCATTTTATGACAGGATTTTGCATGGATACTGTCAGGCGGATCCTCAAGAGAGGACGCTGACGGTCACTGTTCACGGAAGAAAAAACGGTTCTTTGCGCCGTACTGTGCACTATGCTATAATAAGACGGATTATCGGGACCGATAACAGGGTCTGCAGGATTTGACTGACCGCTCCGGGTCAGAACAGATCTGTCACCGGACGGCAGACCACCGAATCGATTTGGGAGGAATATTTTGGGTAATCAAAACTATGTAAATCAAAATCAGCCGGGGTCCAAAATGAGGGAGGTCAGTCTCCCCAGACTTTTGCTTCTGACTTTCCGCCGCTGGCGCAGTATGCTGCTCGTGGGACTTATTCTCGCAATGCTTCTGGCCGGCATGAAGGTTATTCGCGAATACCGCAACAGAGGCGTTTCCAATGTGGCCCAGGAAGAATATCTGGCGGCAATGGAAATCTACAATTCTTCTGTCGAGGCTTATTCGACCTCGATTGAGAAATTCCAGACCAAGATTGATTCCAAGCAGAAGTATTTCAATGAGTCCCTGCTGATGCAGCTCGACCCCCATAATGAATGTGTTTCCAGCGTGACGTTCGTGGCGCGCACCCCCGGACTCGAGAACGCGGACAAAGCCGATGCGTCTTCCGCCTCCGCGGTCAACGCCAGCAATGCCGCTCATGCCTGCACCGACTTTATTTTAAACGGAATCTCCTATGACAAGATCGCCGAGAAGTATGATGTGCCTGAGCAGAGTATCAGGGAGCTGGTCACGGTAGTCGCGGACCAGTACCACTTCAGCAGTGTCTTCAAGGTACAGGCCCGAAGCATGGATATGAAGATGTCCTCCGAGATCATGGATGTCATTCAGAAGGCGCTTGAGGACAACCGGGATCATCTGGTTAAAACGATCGGAGAATATGAGCTGAACGTGGTCAGCCGCAGTGAGGAGGTCGTGGTTGATACAGCCCTTCTCCAGCAGCAGACCGAGCTCCAGAATTCGATCGCGACTCTGCAGAAAAACCTGCAGACTTCCCAGACTGCCCTCAAGGAACTGATCAAACCCAGCGTGGCAGCCGGCGCTTCGATGAAGACGATCATCAAGCACGGGATCAAATACGGAATCGTCGGCATGGCCGGCGGTATTTTCCTGATGATCCTCCTGTATGCGATCCACATTCTGATGACCGGAAAGATCCTCACGGATGACGAGATCAATATCGCCTACGGACTCAGAAACCTGATCACGATGCCTGCCGGAAACCGGCGCGGAAAAAGCCGCTTCCCTCTTGACAGACTCGTGGATAAACTTGTGAACGATGCCCCCGACATGTCTGTTTCCGCGGCCTATGATGTGCTTGCGGCGAGAGTCGAAAACTACGCTGTTCCCGCCAATGTCAGTTCCGTCATCGTCGCAGGAACGATCGAGCCGACCAGGCTTTCCTCCTTTACCAACACCCTCAACAAGCACGCAAAGAAGGATAACAGCCCTGTGTCCTATGAGGCATCTTCAAATCTCACAGAAGACGCCTCCGCGATCCGGCGCCTGCGCCAGGCGGATGCCTGTATTGTCGTCGAAGAGATCGGCGCAAGTTCCTTCAGAGATGTCTCTGAGGAAGTGGAAATGATCCTGTCGTCGGGCAAGCCGATTCTGGGTACAGTGTATCTTTAAACGAACGGCGGCACGATCCGGGTACAGTGTATCTTTATACGAACGGTGACATGGCTTACCCGGAATGAGCTGTTTATGAAAAATCCCTTAAGAGTGACCAGCGTCTGCCTCAAGGAGCAGGCGCTGTTTCTCTATGACACAGCCCGTGCAATGTGTTTTCCGGCTTATAAAGAGGCGATCATGAGAAAGAAAATTTTTACAGCCCTGTTCGCGGTGATCATCATAGCGGCCATGGCTCTTGTGCTGATGCATGATACTGACGGAGAACCGGCAGGGAAAAAGAGTCTCCCGGGCGGATCGAAGAAAGCGGCAGAAGTGGAAGACAGCGTGCTGTCGGAAAAAAAGTTTGAGAAAAAGAGACAGGCAGCTGCGGAAAAAGAAGCGGAGACTGCCTTTTCTTCCGATCTGCTTTTGTGGGACGGCGGAGAGGCAGCTGTAGACGCGGCGTCCGCGACCGTCTATATCCCATACTGCACGGATGCGGGAGTGACCTGGCAGGAAGTCCTTGGCAGGCTGACCCCGGCTGATCATAAGAGCCGCATCTGGTACGCGGCCGATCAGGCGATGGATACGCTTTCCGACGCGGTCGAGGAGGGGCATGCCTTCCGCGCGCTCCTGGATACAGAGGGGGAAATTCTGGAATTCAATGTGGTATTGACAGGCCTTCCCACTCTCTGCATCCATAAGCTTGACCCTGAGGAAATCGTCCGCAAAGAGAATCATACGGGGAGGATCACCCTTGTTTCCCCTTTGGGATCAGAGGGATTGCAGGGAGCCCGGAAGCTGAACTGTTCTTTTCACGTCAGGGGGAATGTGACCTCCCTCCTGAAAAAGAAGCCATACAAGATCAGCCTGACGGATCTCAGAGGAGGAAACTACAAAGCAGGACTTCTGGATCTGCGGACCGATGACGACTGGATCCTCAATCCTTTGTTCTCCGACGAGACCAGGGTCAGAGAGGCGACAGCCTATGCTCTCTGGGAACGGACAGGGGAGCTCTCGGACAATCCGGTGCCGTCCTCGAGAATCCGGTATACGGAATTTTTTCTGGATGATTCTTATCAGGGTATTTACGGCCTGATGGAACCTGTCGACAAGAAACAGCTCAATCTCTCTGAGGGCGACCTGCTCTATAAGATTGACAGGTGGAATGACGAGTATCCATACATAGATCTCTACGACGAGGCGGAAGAAGGACAGGACCTGGAGATTCTGAACGACAAGGGCTTTACATGTGTGGAGATCCGTTATCCTCTGCAGTGGGACCGGACCGCCACATGGAAGCCCATGCAGGCCTTTCATGAATTCTGTTTTAAAAACGGGGATCCGGCGGCCCTGAACGAAGCGGGTCTTCACATAGACCGGAAGAATATGGCTGAGATGAGCCTGTTCTGCGCCATGACCCATGCTATGGACAATAACTGGAAAAACACTTTCCTGGTCTGCAGGCGCCGTCCGGATACAGGGTATGATCTCTTCAGGACAATATGGGATCTCAACTATGTGTTCGGGGATGTCTTTCTCTATGATCCGGAAAACAAATTCAATTATTTTGATTATTTCACAGCTGACGCGTATCAGCCCGGGAAGGACAGCAGCTGGGATTTTGAGGCATTTCTGGCGGAGGACCCCTCTATGAGGGACATCCTCTGTGATCAGTGGAAAGAGTGGAGGAAAGGCGGGATCAGCGCCGATTATGTCTGCGCGGCCGCAAGATCCAATTATGATACACTGCGCAGGAGCGGAGCGCTTGCCAGGGAGATGGAGAGATGGCCGCAGGAGAATACTCCGGAGGAAGCCATGGAGAGAATGGAGGACTGGATTGCGAGGAGATTTGATTTTCTCGACTCCTGTCTTAAGTAAGATTCCTGGTTACTGTTCACGGTCTCCACGATCATGAACGGCGGATAATGCGGAGCTCCGGCAGCGGTCTGCCGGATTCCCGGCAGCTCCGGTCAGTAAATGTGTATACAATCTGTATCCAAAAAGGAACAATTTTTAGTTATATGTTGTGATTTTTGACGAGCAGGAAAACAAAATATGGACTATAATAATAACAGTGTACTTTTTTACAGGGGAAGTTTCGCGACCGCGAAACCGGTTTTTGCGTGTGTGGCGGAAGCAGGTGATCCGCCGTTCCGGACTGCCGCCGGGCTGTCCTGAGGCGCCGGAAGAACCGGTTTATCTTTGGTTGCAAGCCGGAAGTGCCGCGATGCTTCTTTTATGTGAGTCTGTGGGTCATTCTCACAGCGCGAGTACAGGCAAGGAACATTCTGCGAAAGGAACCCGCTGTGGGGGTGTGAGGTTCTGGCGCAGTGTTCATAAGTTACATTTGAGGAAAGGGAGGAGCTAACTTATGTTTTTCAAATCCAAGCATTTGAACAGCATTAACGCCGGCCATTACAAACACACGGCCGGGAGTGCGACAGAGGTCATGCCGGTTCCTGCTTCCGTCAGGATCTCCATGTCGCAAAACATTGGTGCGCCCTGTCAGCCCCTTGTAAAGAAGGGGGACACGGTCCTCGTCGGTCAGAAAATTGGTGACACAGATGCGTTTCTGCACGTCCCCGTTCACTCGAGTGTCTCCGGTAAAGTTACCGGGATCGAGACACAGAGAAACGCGATGGGCGGTATGGATACGCTGGTCTGCATCGAGACTGACGGACAGCAGACCATGGATCCGGAGATTGCGCCTCCGGTCGTGACAAACCACAAGGAATTTGTGGACGCGATCAAGGCCAGCGGTCTCGTCGGTCTGGGCGGCGCGTCATTCCCGACCTGGCTGAAGTTCAATCCGAAGAACATGGACGGCGTCAAAGTCCTGATCATCAACGGCGCGGAGTGCGAGCCTTTCATCACTTCCGACCACAGGACCATGCTGGAAGATGCACAGAACGTAATCGACGGCGCCCTCGCAGTCATGAAGTACCTCGAGATCGACGAGTGCTACATTGGCATCGAGGACAACAAACAAGATGCTATTGATAATTTTGAGAGTATGTTTGCGGAGCAGGGCATTGATAATGTCATGCATACATTCCCGCTCAAGGCAAGCTATCCCAAGGGGGCTGAGCGTGTCCTGATCTACGAAGTGACCGGCAAAACCTGTGATGCAGGTGTGCTTCCCGCAGATCTGGGATGCATTGTCTCCAACGTGACATCCATCGCGTTTGTGGGCCAGTATCTCAAAGATGGTGTGCCGCTTGTCAAAAAGCGCATGACAGTAGACGGTGATGCCGTATCCGAGCCCAAGAACATCGTGGCTCCGATCGGAACAGAGATCTGCGATATCATCGAGTTCTGCGGCGGCTACCGCAAACCTCCGAAGAAGATCCTTATGGGCGGACCCATGATGGGACGCGCGGTCTTCTCAGACAGAATGCCTGTTGTCAAAAACAACAACGCTATCCTCGCGTTTTCCAGGGAACAGGCCTGGATTCCGGAGGAGACAGCCTGTATCAACTGCGGCAGATGCCACAAGGCATGTCCTTTCGGCCTGCTGCCCACCGGCTTTGCGGACGCATATGAGGCCGGCGATGTCGGGCGCCTGAATGACCTGAAGGTCATGCAGTGCATGGAGTGCGGAAGCTGCTCCTATGTCTGCCCTGCGCATCGTCCTCTGGCCTTTATGAACAAGCTTGGCAAGGGAATGGTAAGGGAGGCGAGCACCAATGGCAAGTAATACGAAATATCATGATAATCTGACCGTATCCTCCTCGCCGCATCTGGTGACGAGCCTGGATACAACCAGGACCATGCTGTATGTTGTGGCAGCCCTCTTACCTGCTGCATTTATGAGCGTCCTTTATTTCGGCATTCCCGCAATCGTAATGATCGCGGTATGCATGATCTGCAGCGCCTTCTTTGAGTGGGCCTATGAGAAACTTCTCAACAAGCCCAACACCGTGCGCGACGGAAGTGCCCTGGTCACAGGCCTGATCCTGGCCCTGAACCTGCCTGCCAACCTCACGCATCTGGACGGCATTGAGTATCCCATCTTTATGCCGATCCTGATCTGCATCATCGGAAGCTTTGTCGCGATCGTTGTTGTCAAACAGCTTTTCGGCGGCATGGGAAGGAACTTCGCGAACCCCGCGATCGTCGGCCGTATCACCCTGTTCCTGTCCTTTACTTCCTATATGTCCACATGGCCTCTGACCAGATTCCAGAAGGCGGGCATCGACGCCGTGACCGGCGCCACACCCCTGGGATATCTTGCGGACGGAGACCTGACCTACTGCCCTAAACTGAAGGATATGTTCCTGGGCAACATCGGCGGCGCCATGGGTGAGACCTGCGTCATCGCAATCCTGATCGGCGCGATCTTCCTGATCGCCATGAAGATCATCTCCCCGATCATCCCGGTATTCTTTGTCGGCACAGTTTTCATCTTTGCCTTCCTGTACTACACCATCAGCGGAAATACTCCCGAAGGCATGTCCGCTCTCTACATGGCCTGCTTCCATGTATGCGCGGGCGGCGTCATGTTCGGCGCGGTCTTCTGTGCGACGGATTATGTCACATCCCCGATCATGCCGCTGGGCAAGGTCCTGTTCGGCATCGGCTGCGGTCTTGTGACCATGATCATCCGTCTGTTCTGCTCTTATCCTGAAGGTGTATCTTTTGCGATCCTGTTCATGAACATCATGACTCCGCTCCTGGACAACTTCGCACAGGACCGTTTCTACGGCATCAGCAAGCGCAGAAAAGAAGCTGCCAAGGCAGCGGCTGCCGCAGAGAAAAAAGCATAAGGAGGGTGTGAAATGAATAAGTCTAAAGAAAGCTTTATCGCACCCGTCGTGGTGCTGAGCTGCATCTGCCTTGTAGTCTCACTCGCTCTGGCATTCACCTACAAGATCGCCAATCCGATCATCATTGCCAACAATGAAGCAGTGGCGGTCGCCGCCAGACAGGAGATCCTTCCTTCGGCAGACAGCTTCACGCAGGTAGAAGACACAGAGATGCAGGGCTCCGAGGACGGCAAGGCCCTTGTCCAGGAAGTCTATGCAGCGGATAATGGTTCCGGTTATGTCATGACGGTCGAGACCACATCCTTCGGCGGCGCGCTGACCATGATGGTCGGTATCGACGGCGAGGGCGCGATCACGGGCGTCAAGGTCACTGAGCACGCAGACACTCCCGGTGTCGGTACCAAGGACCAGGATCCCGCTTATCTGGCACAGTACAGCGGTCTCACTGCTCTGAATAATGCCGCGGATATCAAAAAGGAAAATGCGGATCTGGCATCCGGTGGAACCTTTGCATTTATCTCCGGCGCGTCCGTTTCCGGACAGGCCATCCACTCCGGTGTGGCTGCCGCCCTGAGTCAGTATGCAGCGATGGGAGGTGCACAGTAATGGAAAAAAAGAATAAACTTGCGATTCTGGCAAACGGACTCATCAAAGAGAACCCGGTCCTGGTGCTTGTCATCGGTACCTGCCCGACACTTGCCACATCTACTTCAGTCACGAATGGTTTCGGTATGGGCCTCTCCGCTATGGCGGTTCTGGTCTGCTCCAACATTGTTATCTCCATGCTCCGCAAGATCATTCCCGACAGCGTGCGTATCCCCTGCTACATCACGGTCATCGCGGGCTTCGTCACGATCGTCCAGCTGGTCGTCAAGGCGTTTGCGCCGGCTCTGGATAAGTCCCTGGGTCTGTATCTTCCACTGATCGTTGTTAACTGCATCATCCTGGGCCGTGCGGAGATGTTTGCCAACAAGAACACCATCTTTGATTCCGCTCTCGACGGAATCGGCATGGGCCTCGGCTTCACCTTCACCCTCGTCATCATGGGCTCCATCCGTGAGCTCCTCGGCGCGGGCACATGGTGCGGCATTCCGGTCCTCTCCAGGGTTATGCCCGGCATGAGCATCATGACCCTCGTTCCCGGCGGTTTCTTCGTCTACGCGATCGTCATGGCCTTTGTCCACTATATCACGACCGACAAGAGCAAGATTAAGGACGGCTTCGGATGCGACGGCTGCGCGAGCGCCGATGAGTGCGCCGACGGCAGCAACTGCGTAAAAGGGGAGGTGGCATAATCCATGATTAAATATGTGATCATCATTATCAGCATGGTCCTCGTCAACAACTACCCCCTGGCACAGTTCCTGGGCATCTGCCCCTTCCTGGGCGTCTCCAAGGACATGGACAGCGCCAAGGGCATGGGCATCGCCGTTACCTTCGTTATGGTCCTGGCGACTGCCGTTACATGGCCGATCCAGCAGTTCCTTGACAGCAAGGGCATCGGCTACCTGCAGACCGTTGTCTTCATTCTCGTCATCGCCGCCCTCGTGCAGCTGATCGAGATGTTCATGAAGAAGAACATGGTCTCCCTGTACAAGTCTCTGGGAATCTACCTTCCCCTGATCACGACCAACTGTGCTGTTCTCGGTGTCTGCATCAGCAACATTGACAGCGGTTACAACTATCCCCAGTCCCTCTTCAACGCGTTCGGCGCCGGCCTCGGTTTCCTCTTTGCGATGATCATCATGGCAGGTGTCCGTTCCAAACTCGTGGACCAGAGCCGTATCCCGAAGTCCTTCCAGGGCGTTCCGATCATCCTGATCACTGCGGCCATCATGTCCCTGAGCTTCATGGGATTCGGCGGTATGTTCTCGTAAGGAAGGAGGTTACTGATGAGCCAGATCATTATTCCGGTCGTACTCGTTGTTGTCGTCGGACTGATCGCTTCTATCATTCTTGCGTATGCCTCCAAGGTTTTCCACGTACAGGAAGATGAGAGGTTTATCGCCCTGCGTGCAGAGCTTCCCGGCGCAAACTGCGGCGGCTGCGGCTATGCGGGCTGCGATGATTACGCACATGCCCTGACGGACGATCCCGACGGTGTTCCCTGCACCAAGTGTGCGGTCGGCGGACCTGCCTGCGCGGAGAAGCTCGCCGCGATCCTGGGCAAGAGCGCGGACGGTATGGAAAAACAGGTTGCCTTTGTCATGTGCAACGGCACAACAAACAATGCCGCAAAACTCTATGAGTATTCGGATATTCCGACCTGTAAGGCTGCCAAGCAGCTCTTCGGCGGCTCCAAGGCCTGCCCCAACGGATGTCTGGGACTGGGCGACTGTGAAGCTGCCTGTGAGTTTGATGCCATCCATGTGATCAAGGGTGTCGCTGTTGTCAACCGCGACAAGTGCACAAGTTGCAGCGCCTGCGTCAAGGCCTGCCCCAACAACCTGATCAAGATCGTTCCCGACAATAAGGCCAAGGTCATCGTCCGCTGCCACAAC
>JAUNEM010000245.1 GCA_030525515.1 Eubacteriales bacterium | reverse complement strand
CGTTCCTTTGTATAAGCTTCGCCAAGTACAACTGGCTGCTCAAAAAGATTCACTCCACGGGGAGTATGCCTCTCAGGCTCCGATTTCCTGCCGGGCTGTGGGGCTGATTGTGTTCGCTGCTCTGAATATGTTGGGTATGGCTCTCAGGCTCCGATCTCCTGCCGGGCTGTGGGGCTGATTGTATACATACATTATGTTGGGTATGGCTCTCAGGCTCCGACTTCCTGTCGGGCAATATCAGATTTCGGTTTCGCTCCAGTCGTCCTGGAGCTCAAGCTGTTTCCATTGAATGTTTTTGTCGCTGGCTTTCTGGCGGTGGAGTTCTCCGACCATGTGGCGGATGAGTTTGTCGCGGTCGCTTTCATGGAAGCGTTTGAGATAGGGGCTGTCCCCTTCCGCGTCAGTGAAGTAATAAATGACATCAGGTCTCTGGGCGGATGTATAGACGCCGAGCTTTCCCTTGAGGTCGCTGCCCTGATAGATGTGGTAACCGCGCAGCAGTCCCGAGACGTCTGCCTGCAGCATGATCTCGGCCTGTTTTCCATGCAGTTCTTCGGCGGCTGTATTCATCCGGTCAAGGGAATGATTCAGGTTTTCCGCAAGGAGAGAGTTGATGTCAGTGCGTCCGCCATCCCGGGCGGCAAATCCCTGCAGGATCTGCTTTTTTCCATTTTCCACGCATAAAAGCTGACGGATGGAAGTAATGTCGATCTCAAGCCCCTCGGCAGCCGCGGCGAGACAGTATCCCAGGAAATATTCGTCGTGGTCCGAGCGGACGAGGGAGAGAAGTGTGCCGCCCGGACGCAGGTGTTTTTGCAGGGACTGGACCCGGTTCTCGTAGTGGTCCATGAGAATGGCGGCCCGGCGCAGGTAGAGAGTGCCGCGCTCCCAGGCGGGAAAGTCAAGACCGGGCTCCGCCGGGCATAAAGGGGAGGCGTCGAGCGAGAGCACGGTGTCGAATTTTCCTCCTTCATAGGAGAGGAGGTCCCCGCTCATGAACAGGGGGCCGGTCAGAGAATTTTTCTGGTGAATATTCTCCGGCGTTTTCTCCGCTTTATCTCCCAGGCAGATGATTGATGCCGCGGGAAACAGATGGGATAGATGGCGGGCGGATTCGGGACTGATCCCCCAACAGAGTATTTTTGAGCCGAACAGGTCCTTGTTCCTGTCGATCCAGCGATTTATCTTTTCCGCAATATTATTTTCCATGATCAACCCATTCCTTTCCTGCCGGACCGGAGTCCGCACATGTTTCTGGTGGTCTATTCTATAATCCCGAAGTCCGCGCATGTTCTTCGTGGTTCATTCTACAACCCCTGAAAGCTATGTTCAATCGGGGAAATGATGTCCAACCGCTTTCCTGCTGTGAAAATCTCTGTCAACAATCATCCACTGGAAGAAAAGTTGTCGAAATAATGATTACAAAAAGAAGCTTCACCACGTGAGGGGAGATGTCTGAAAGCCTGTAAATATGCCGAAAATGAAAAAATTATGCAAAAGTAATGGAGATTTCAAACGAAAAATAGTTAACTTTCACAATGGCATTTATATTAGTACAGTAAATATATACAAATAATACATGCAGGCAATTGAATAAATTGTGAAAAAATTATATAATTTATATACATATATTTGGCTTCCTGCGGATATTTCTGTGTCTTTACAGGGGGGTAAGGACAGACGGCGGCCGGGGGGCCCGCCTCAGACCGGGGACGGAGAGCATTGACAAGGGATTCAGTCAGGATCCGGACCGAATGTCTGCGGAAGCGAGGGAGAACAAAAACTGTAGATGCAATGGCTCATCGAAACCCGCGGAAGCAGGGGATAGCAATGGGTTTTAGCAAAAAAAGAGAAAGGAGTGAGCTGTATGAGTACAACAGATGCGCTGTATGAACGTTTCAAGACGAACCTGGCAGCCGTCAACGGAGAATGTTCATTGGCGACCAAAGCAGACGCCGGGAAGGTTGTGGCGGATCTCTTCCGTGAGAAGGGACTGAAGACAACCTGTGTGGCGGAGACTGACTTCCTTCGTGAGCTGGGAATTGTTCCCGCGCTGAAAGAAGCCGGGATCGAGGTCTTCACCGATCACATCCGTCTGCATGCGGAAACCGCCCAGGGAGGTATTTCAGAGGTGCAGTACGGCATCGCTGATCTCGGAAGCGTCATCCAGCTGGGAGACGAGGTGGACGCCAGGATCGTGGCGACCATGTCCGAGGACTATTTCGGTATCGTCAGAGAATCCACGATCGTCGATGATTATGATGCTATGTTTGACCTGCTCTGCGGTCTGCCGGAGCTTCCGAATTTTGTCGGATTCGTCACCGGACCCAGCAGAACTGCAGATATCGAGTGCGTGAGTACAGTCGGTGTTCACGGACCGCTCAGACTCACTATCGTGGTAGTACAGGACGCCTGATCCGGAAGGCTGATCGGCAAACGGGCTGATCGGATATGATCCGGCCCGGGTAAACTGTACACATCACGAACGCCGATGTTCACGCACCGGCTTTTGGAAAGGAGAAAATAAAACATGGCTAGTCTGGAGCTTAAGCAGGAAATACAGGAAGCCTTAAAGAATACGACCCTCAGCAGGACGCTGGGAACTTTCTGCGCTACCTATCCTGCAAAGAGAGAAAAATCATACGCAGGCGTCGATTTTGAGTCGACCCGCGACAGCATCAAAGAAGTCAAGAGCTATGCGGCTGAGCATGTCGATGAGATGATCGAAGAATTCACAAAGAATTGCACAGCCAGGGGCGGCAACGTCTTCCATGCCCACAGCACCGACGAGGCAATGGAGTATATCCGCAATCTCGTAAAAGAGAAAGGCGTCAAGACCATCGTCAAATCCAAATCCATGGCGTCTGAAGAAATTCACATGAACCATGTCCTGGGCGACGACGGCGTTCTGGTTCAGGAGACCGACCTCGGTGAGTTCATCATTGCTCTTGAAGGTAACACACCTGTCCACATGGTCATGCCTGCCCTCCACCTCAACAAGGAGCAGGTCGCCGAATACTTCACTGAATATACAAAAGTCAAAAACGAGCCCATCATCGCGGAGGAGGTCAAGACAGCCCGCCGCGTCATGCGCGATAAATTTACCCATGCCGAGATGGGTGTTTCCGGCGCCAACGTCGCCGTGGCCGAGACCGGTACGGTCTTTACCATGACTAACGAGGGCAACGGCCGTATGGTCGGCACACTGCCCAAGATCCATCTGTATATCTTCGGTATCGAGAAGTTTGTCAAGAGCCTCTCCGATGCCCGCTATATCTTCAAGGCACTGCCCCGCAACGGCACGGGCCAGCGCATCACATCCTATATTTCCATGTACACCGGCGCGACCGAGGTTACATCCGACAAGGACGCCGATACAAAGGAAAAGAAAGAATTCTACGCGGTCATCCTCGATGATCCCGGACGCCGCGCCATCCTTGCGGACCCTGATTTCCGCGAGATCTACAACTGCATCCGCTGCGGCGCATGTCTTGACGTATGTCCCGCCTTCGCTCTGCTGGGCGGCCACGTCTACGGCTCCAATGTTTACACAGGCGGTATCGGAACCCTTCTGACCCACTTCCTCGTCTCCGAGGAGCGCGCGGACGAGATCCAGAACATCTGCC
>JAUNEM010000244.1 GCA_030525515.1 Eubacteriales bacterium | reverse complement strand
GGGACGGTTCTCTGTCTCCTTCTCTCCGAATATGTTAAGATAATCCCGGGCAAGGTTATTATTTTATGAGTATTGGGGATTGAACTATGGGACATCTGACATCGAGAGACGCGTATAAAAATCTGGAAGACAGGATCAACTGGTTCACGCAGGGTGCGCCTGCCTCTGAGACGCTGACAAAAATCCTGGAGGTGCTTTTTACAGAGAAAGAGGCAAAGTGGGTTGCCAGACTCCCCATCCGCCCTTTTACCCTGAAAAAAGCGGCACAGCTCTGGGGGACGTCAGAGGCTAAAGCGGAGAAACTGCTTGACCACCTCTGTGAAAAGGGGCTTCTGGTAGACTCCTATGACCGCGGGGTACGCAAGTTTGTCCTTCCCCCGCCCATGATCGGCTTTTTCGAGTTCTCCCTGATGAGAACCCGCGGCGATATAGATCAGAAATATCTGAGCGAGCTCTTTTATCAGTATATCAATGTGGAGGAGGATTTCATCAAGGAGCTTTTTCTGGGAATGGATACGAAGCTGGGGCGGGTCTTTGTCAACGAACCCGTTCTCATGACAGAGAAGACCAACCATATCCTGGACTATGAGCGGGCGACCCACATCATTGAAGAGGCTGATTTCATCGGCGTCGGCACCTGCTTCTGCCGCCACAAGAATTACCACCTGGGCATCCCCTGCAGGCAGAATGCCCCCATGGAGACCTGCCTGACCTTCGGAAACGTGGCCCGCTCCCTGGCTGAGCACGGCGGCTACACGCGGCCGATCGACAAGTCGGAGGCAAAAGAGATCCTGGAGATGTGTTACGGCTATAACCTGGTCCAGATGGGGGAAAATGTCCGCGAACAACCCGCCTTCATGTGCAACTGCTGCGGCTGCTGCTGTGAGGCGCTTGAGACCGTGCGCAGGTTCAGTCCCATGCAGCCCATCGCGACGACAAACTACATCCCCAAAATCAACTACAATGACTGCGTCTCCTGCGGAAAGTGCGAAAAGGTATGTCCCATCCTGGCCATTTCCATGCAGGAAAACAATCTTCCCGTTTCTGACAGCAAGGAGGAAAAGCCGGCCAAAAAAAGAAGACCCGTCATAGACGAGTCTATCTGCCTGGGCTGCGGCGTCTGCGCCAGGAACTGTCCCAAAAAGGCCATCACCCTGCAGAGAAGGCCGATTGAAGTGATCACGCCGGTCAACAGCACCCACCGCTTTGTCCTGCAGGCCATTGAGAAGGGAACCCTGCAGAACCTGATCTTCGACAACCAGGCCTTTGCCAATCACAGGGCCATGGCGGCTGTCTTCGGCACAATCCTCAAGCTCCCGCCCCTCAAACAGGCCCTGGCCAGCAAACAGTTCAAATCTGTCTACCTGGATCATCTGCTGTCCGCGCAGAATGCACGGAAAAAGAAAAATCTTTAAGAAAAAAGAAGAATCTATAAGGATAACTAGAGCTTGTCAAGGAGATGGTTCTTCTGACATCTTGCCTGCAAGTTGTCAGAAGAACCTTTTCCCTGACAATCTTCATCGACGCTTCAGAATAACGGATTCTCCTGATATTTCCAAAGAATCTCCTTCCTCCAGATTCAAACCATTGTATCCCCTGTCACCCTTAATTGCATATATTCCTTTTTCTTTGCCGTTTTTATAATAGTAAACGACTACTTATATATTTCTGTAAGTATCCAGGATATGCCGGTAAAGTGTCCGCACGGCGGGGGCCATCTGGCCGGGTCCGCGGACGGCAAGTCCGATGATCCTGGCCGCCTCGGGCTCCATGGGATACATGCGCACATTGTAGGGAATATCGGTCATAACCAGTTCCGGCATGATGCAGATGCCGAAGCCTGCCTGTACCATGACAACCGTGGAAAGGTCGTCTACGACATGGTAGCGGGTGGAAATATCCAGATGATTCTGCTTGAGATAGTTCTGGATATCGGCGTCCGTTGATTCGCGTTGTACCACAAAACGGCGGCGGGACATCTCCGAAATCGTCATGCTCTCGCCGGCCTCTTCTTTTTCATAATTTCCGGGCACAATGCACAGAAGGGGGTCCCGGTAAAAGGGTTCGATCGGCAGGTCCTTTGCGCTGGAGGTCGAGAGAAACCCGAAATCCACGACGCCGTTTTTGATCCAGTAGACCACATCGTCATAGGTCCCCTGGAAGAGCTCGATCTCGACGGCGGGATACATTTTCCCGAAAGATTTAATGATGTCGGGCATCCAATTGGTGCAGACACTGGAAAAAGCACCCACCCTGACGGTGCCCTGCTGCAGGCCGTTCATCTCGGACACAGCCTGCTGCAGACTTTCATCACTGTTCAAAACCGCATTGATATAAGGCAGCAGACGGCTTCCGGAACTCGTCAGACTGACGCCGGACTTTCCTCTGGTAAAAACAGAGAAGCCCAGTTCTTTTTCCATGCCGGAAACCGCATGGCTGATGGCGGACGGCGTCAGCCCCAGCAAATCCGCGGCTTTGTGAAAACTGCCAGCCTCGGATACTGTTTTAAAAATCTGGTAGGTCAATAAGGTCATTTCCGACTCCTTTTACTTCCCCTGGCGCATCCTCATGGGGAGGATCCCCCTTATTTTGCGCAGCGGTACTGCAGGTCCTCCCAGCGGCGGTCAACCTCCTCCTGGAACAGTGCCAGCAAATGCTCGCTGCCGGGTTTAAAGAGGTGTTTAAAGCGTCCCTGGGGACGCAGGAAGTCCTCGATGGGGAGCTTGTTCCTGGGTTCATAGTTCAGAATCCATTTTCCGTGGTCCACTTCAAAGAGCGGCCAGTAGCAGGTCTCCACAGCCAGGCGGCAGATTTCCATGATCTGGCTGGTCTCGTAGCGCCAGCCGCGGGGGCAGGGCGTCATCATGTTAAGGAAGGCCGATCCCGCGGTATAAACAGCTTTGGCGGCTTTGCGGTGAAGATCCTTAAAGTCTTTCGTGAAAGTGGTCTGGGCCGCATAGGGCACGTGGTGCTCCGCAATGATCGCGGTCAGATCCTTGCGGTACTGGATCTTGCCGTCCGAGCATTTGCCGGCGGGCGTTGTCGTCGTGTCCGCAAACATGGGGGTGGCAGAAGAGCGCTGGATACCGGTGTTCATATAGGCTCCGTTGTCATAGCACACATAGACCATGTCGTGCCCGCGTTCCATCGCGCCCGACAGAGACTGGAAGCCGATATCATAGGTGCCGCCGTCTCCTCCGAAGGTAATGAACTTGAAATTTTCTTTTTCCGCAAGTCTCCCTCTCTTGCGGAGTGCCCTGTAGGCTGTCTCCACTCCGCTCAGGGTTGCTCCCGCATTTTCAAAGGCATTGTGGATGTAGCTGTCCTCCCAGGCGGTGTAGGGATACATATAGGAAGACACTTCCAGGCAGCCGGTGGCGTTGCCGATGACGGCGCGGTCCTCCGGATGGAGGACGCGCAGCACAGCGCGCACGCCGATGGTCGCTCCGCAGCCGGCGCACATGCGGTGGCCGGGAGTCAGGCGCTCAGGCCGCTGCAGCATGGTTTTGAGGCTGAAATCCTCCTGATCGGTCATTGCGGTATTATTTACATTGGTCATTGCTTTTATCGCTTTCTTTGAAGTATTTTCATCGCCTTTTTTCAGACGTTTTTACGGATTCTTTTTACAGATTCTT
>JAUNEM010000058.1 GCA_030525515.1 Eubacteriales bacterium | reverse complement strand
TAAGCGTGCCGCCCTCTGCCCCCGGCCGGCCCGTGTCCGCCGTCAGGCGGAAAAACACCTTACACGGGCCGTGTTCAATAGGGTAGAGGCGGCAGTGCCGCCCTCTGCCCCCGGCCGGCCCGTGTCCGCCGTCAGGCGGAAAAATACCTTACACGGGCCGTGCCATAAAAAGACCTGCACTGTCTTCTTGCCCGACAGTACAGGTCTTCTGTTGCATATTCTTTTACAGTTTCCGGCTGCTGCCTTCCCTGCTCCGGATGTGCCGGCTTTCATCAAGATTATTTACTGGCTTCGATACTCAATTTCCTGCCGGCCTTATTCACCGGGGTACCGGTGCCGGAATCAGAGATTATAGCAGCTGCTCAGATATACGGTCGGAAATCAAATCTCTTATCCGTCTGCAAAATCAGCCGTCACAATCAGGGCTTTTTCAGGAAAGAAGAGTTGACCCAGCCCTTGTTGCCGTCCTTTTTGGACTTGACTTTGGTGTAATACCTGCCGTCAGTGCCCTTCGTGGACTTCTCAATGATCTTGACCTTATCGCCGTTGTAGAGCTCATGTCCTCTCATCTCGTTCTTATAGTCATAGCACCTTGCGGTTCTCATTGCCAGATAGCCTGTCTTCAGGCCGTAGACGACTCTTATGTCACCGACATCTCCGCCTCTGCCGCCTGCGATATCTTCAAGGCTGTCATCGGAAAGTGCGCTCTCGCTAAGAGCCATATCATCCATCATCTTCTCGTCACTCATTCTGATTACCTCCTGCTAAAACAAGACTATTCCTATAGTTTCTGTCAACAATCCTGTCATCGTTTTCCTGAAGAACAGGAGAAGAGCAGGATCAAATGTCTGTGTTTTTTTGTTTACACATACACTATATCATTAATAATGTCACAAAAGCGTCATAAATCTCAAGCTTTTTTTGGCAATTTTTATGAAGGATTGCCCGGACCCCTGTACTCAAGGCAAAGCATGGTAAGGTCATCAAACTGAGGCGCATCTCCCACGAATTCATCCACCTTTTCTTTCATGTGACTGAGAGTTTCCTGCGGAGTAAGATCCGGCGATTCGTTAAGCGCATCCATCAGAAGTTCTACGCTGAACATGTTCTCATTGCTGTCAGTCGCCTCCGGCAGGCCGTCCGTATAGAGGAAAAGCTTCGAACCGGGTTCCAGGTTGAATTCATATTCTTTATACCTTACATTCTCCATGCCGCCGATCACAAATCCGTGCTTATCCATGATCAGTTCATAATCTCCCTGCGGCTTTTTGAGCACCGGATATTCATGCCCGGCATTGGCTGCTGTCATTTTTCCTGTGGACAGTTCCAGAATGCCCAGCCACACAGTCACGAACATCTCCTCTGTGTTATTGTTGCAGATGGCGTCATTTGCGGCCTCCAGTACTTTTGCAGGGCTCATTGTCATCATGGCAAAATTGGCCAGGACGGTCTTGGACAGCATCATAAAGAGGGCCGCAGGGATTCCTTTTCCGGACACATCCGCAATGAGCAGGCACAGGTGATCATCGTCCACCAGGAAAAAGTCATAGAAATCACCGCCCACTTCTTTCGCGGGATCCATGGATGCGAAAATGTCAAAATCAGTCCGGTCAGGAAATGCCGGGAAATCCCGGGGAAGCATATCCTCCTGGATACGTGCCGCCAGATCAAGTTCTGTTTTGATCTTCTCCTTTTCCGCAGTGATGCTGGTGATCCGCTCAACATAATCGCGGATTTGTTCCTCCATCTGGTCAATGGCGCCGGCCAGCTGGCCGATTTCATCCCGATTATGGATCGTCTCCGTCAGCTTTGTCCCTGTACTGACATTCTCTGCGGCAAACCTGCTCGCTTCCCTGGTGATGATCTGCAGGGGCTCAAGCAGTTTCTTGCCCAGATAAAATACCTGTCCGATGGAAACTATGAGAGCGACCAGGAACATTACCAGGATGACGTTTTTAACAAATGAATTACGTGTCCGGATGATATAGTCCATCTGATACTGCACACACAGAATCGCCTTCGTCTCCCCGTCCGTCCCGTAAAGGGGAATCATGGCTGTGATGTGGGGATCTGTCTCAATATACCCCCGGTCCCGCGTGACCAGCTCCTTTACGCTCTGTTTCTCGTAGAGCTTTCTATATTTAGTCTTGTAGTCATCGTTTGTGGTATTCCTGATATAGCCGAATGGATAATGCTCATAAGGCTGATCGTCGTCCATCGTAGAGAAGATAAACTTGATATGCGCGTAATCAGTAAGATCCGGGACGATCACATACACAAAAGCCGCGCCGGACCTGTTGCAGATCCTGTCCAGCATGTGGTAAACCGTCAGGTACTCCTCAGTCTCCCCTCCGCTGGCGGCATATTCGTCTATCTTGTCGGCGTCGACAACGGAAGATGAAATATGAGCAACTCTGAAGGCGCTGTCCTCATACTGCTTCAATATGGCAGATGTAAAGCCTCTGTATCCGATCCAACTGATGATAGTCGCAAAAATAATCAGCGTCATCACAATATTAAGTATGCTCTTTACAGCAATTTTATCAAGAAAAGCATTTTTGATTTTGTTCATAGTTCAGCTCCATGGGCAAATGCCCGCAGATCCTTCTCTTCATACAAACGTAAAACCAATTTCCCGATAATCAGTATAACACAGGAATTCCTTCTCTAGGGTCATATTTTCAAGACTCGCTCGCGAGTCTTGCGCGCCGGGCGCAGTTGCTTCAGCAACACGATTCATTGCGTGTGAATGCGCATTCTCCCGATTTTTTTACCTCATAGGAAATCGCAATTTCCTATGAAGTAAAAAAACGCGGATCCATACCCGATGGATCCGCAGACAACTGCCGTCTCCTCCCCGGCCTCTGCCGGGCAGAACCATTATTTTGCGCGAAGCCTGCGCAGCAGCGGGAAGATGACGCCGCCGCAGGCATTGCCCAGGGTGATCACCAGAAGACAGAGCAGCGTGCGTCCGTTCCACATTCCGGCAATTGAAAAATAGTACATGTCCGCCACGCAGTGCTCGGTCCCGCAAAGGATGAAGACCGCGACTCCAAAGAGGAGGGAGAGATACTTTCCGACCTCGTGGGGATTTTTGTTATATCCGTCCACTGCGATATAGATCAGAATATCGCAGAAAACTCCGAGAATAAACAGGCTCAGCAGGGAATCCTCTGCTTTTACCGTGCACATCCCGGCAGCTTTCTCCTGCAGGGCAGGTCCGATTCTTGTCAGGCTTTCCAGGAAGGCTGTCAGCCATGCTCCCAAAAAGTTGCCGGCCCACATGATCGGCAGATTAATGGCGTAGTCCGCGTCCCGGTCAAATACATAGCAGACCTTGCCGGTAAAAAGGTCAAAGCCGAACGTGCACACCGTGAACAGACCGACCGTAAAAAATACCGCTCCGAGCACCTTGTTGTCCAGAGACAGAAAGACCGTTCCGCCGATCGATATGGAAATACCCGCCAGCATGCCAAATACAAATGTTTCAATTCTGGATCTCATTTCTGATCACGCTCCCGTTTTCTTTTGTTGAAGGATTCTGAAATATGATTAAAGCAGCGAGGAAAGCGGCTGCACATGCCGGGCTCGCTCGAGCATTTGCGGACATTTTCACAAACCGCTTGCGGTTTGTTAGCGCCGCACACTATGAGCAATGTATTGCTTCGCAATCCATCAGAGCAACGCAAAGGCGCGGAACGCGCCTGCAGCGGGGCGGGGTGCGAATGTGTGGAGCATTGCGAGAGCGCCAAAGCGCGGAGCAATGCGTGCTTTAATCATACATGTTTACGGGCACCCGCCCATGGCCACAAATATGAATAAATGATCTGCTGTGCGGCCCGGAGAGCTCATATCACATGAGTCTTCAGTGCTTTACGGCCGGCCGCACCGCGCGTTTCTGCCTGCCGCGTAAGCGATGAATCCATGCGATGGTTCCATGAAGCGGCAGGTACTTAAAAGAATTAACACATATTCCACAGGGAGTCAATCAGGGACATCCATAAAAAACAGCCCGTTTTTTGCATTATATATGGTATTTTTTCCTGTAAATAAAGACCGCCCGGGGCGTCAGGTGACTCCCATTCAGGAATCGGCAAGTTCGTCCAGTTCCGCAGCCATATATTCGCTCCAGCTGTACTGGGCCATAAACTCACCCAGATATCGGTATTTTGAGTCCTTCTTTTTCTCCAGCCAGTCGTAGAGATCACACTCCACCTTGTCTACCGCGACAGCCATACTGCCCCGCTGCTTGAGGATAATACCTGTGAGCCTGAGCCGGGTAAAAGTGTTCTGCAGATCCTGGCGGAGATTTCTGAGGTAGGAGGCCTTTTTCACGGGATCGCCATCATCCTCCCAAAGGCTGGCGATGATCTCCCCGTTTGTGACCTGGGCCCCGCGCCGGCTCACCAGGACCGCGACGACTTCTTTTGTCCTGGAGTATTTGAATTCTACCGGCTTTCCGTCCACGAACAGCTCAAAATCCCCGAAGGTCTGAGCGAACACTCTCTTATGATCCTTCTCCAGGGTGGGATGCCTGAGATCCCCCAGTTCTCTACGGACATTCTCCTCACAGACCGGGTTCAGGATAAAGCCGCTGGCATGCTGACTGATCGCGTCAAAACCGTATTCCCTGTGATCCGTAAAATAGATCAGATTGACCAGAGGATAGAGCTCCTTCAGATATTGTCCCAGGTCCAGGCCGCTGATCTCCTCCATCTCCGGGTTGAGAAAGGCGGTATCGATCTCTTTTTTTCTTGCCTCCGCCAGCGCCTGAGGACTGTCTGTGCAGCACAGAATTTCCGCGTCCGGTTCAATTTCCGTGATTGCCTCCCGAATCTTCTCCAGATATTTGACGTCTCCGTCTACCGCAAGTATCGTCATTTTCCAATCTCCCTGAACCTGACTTTCCTCAGCTGCTGCCTGTTCCTCTGCTCCCTGGTCATATAGAGGGGATCCGGCTCCCCTACCAGAAGCATTTCCCCGCTCTCAATCGTGGACTGGCGCAGGGGACCCGCGTTGAGATCTGCTATGACCAGGGCCGCAAAGCGGTCATAATTGTCGTCATCGATCACCGGGAAATGATGTCTCATGCGGTACCAGTGTTGGTGGTCCAGCCCCATGCTGCCGAAATACAGGCGGTCGGCGGTTGCCTCGACTTCATCAGGTCCGGCAATCTGCCCGGGCTCGGATCCCAGATCATCACAAAAAAGCATGGCATACACCCGCAGGATCTGATTTCTCACGGTGTCCTTCACCCCGTTGCGCTCCACAACAGTGTCCATGATCTTGTAGTAGTACTCTCTTGCCTCTTCACTCTTTTCAAAATTCGTGACAGCTTGATAAAATTTATAGTCGATCAGAGACTGTGCCATTTTTGCTCTCCCGCGTTTCTTTGACGCTGCTTTTCCAGTGCTTCTTTTCCGCGTTTCTTTCCCGCTGCAGCCTTCCCTGTGCCCAATGTCATCATCCACAAACTATTGGATTCGGGACGGCGGATGTCATTCAACTGACCCGATCAGCCCGTTCACCGCCTCGACCATTTCTTTGACGCGTCCCGCGGAGACCTCTTTATCGTCCGCTACAGCGTAATAATAAAACTTGATTTTCGGCTCGGTTCCGGAGGGACGCATTGCGAACCAGCTGCCGTCAGTCATGGTAAAGATCAGAGCGTTCTGGGGCGGAATGTCCTCATATCCATCTATATAGTCTATGGTCCGGTCGACAGAAAAAGGCCCGAAGGATTTCGGATTCCCCTTGCGGAAGGCGTCCATGATCCGTCCGATGCGCTCCTGTCCGGCTTTTCCCTCGAGCACCAGCGAAACCTGGTCCTCAGAGAAGTATCCGTACTTTTTGTAGAGGTCCTCGAGGGCATCCAGGATCCCTCTCCCCTGTCTGCGGCAGTAGGCGGCCAGCTCCGCGACCAGCATGCCGGCGGAAATGCCGTCCTTGTCGCGCACCTCCTCCCCGGGCGCACAGCCGATGCTCTCCTCATATCCGAAGAAGTACTCATATCCTTCTTCCTTGATCTCCGGAATCCTGCCGCATATATTTTTGAATCCGGTCAGGGACTCGACCACTCTGATCCCGTAGTCCTCGCAGATCACCTTCCCGAAATTTCCGGTCACGATTGACTTGATCATGGCCGATTTTTCCGGAAGGGTCCCGTGCTCTTTTTTGCTCTGGGCGAGATAGGCGATCAGAAGCGCGCCGGTCTGATTCCCGTTCAGGGCGATATAGCCGCCCTTCCCGTCGGACACCTCGATGGCCATACGGTCCGAGTCGGGGTCGGTCGCGATGAGCACCTCCGCCCCGGTCTCCCTGCCCAGCTTCTCCGCCAGGGCAAAGGCTTTGGGGTTCTCCGGGTTGGGATAGGGAACCGTTGTAAAATCCGGATCCGGGTCTTTCTGCTCGGGGACAATCTGAAAATGTGTGAATCCCCTCTCCCCGGCCATCTGCATCATGGGAATGCTGCCCGCCCCGTTCAGAGGGGTATAGACGACAGGGACCTGCAGATCCAGTTCTTCGTCCGGGCGCTGGGCCAGCGACAGCACATAGTCCATATAGCTGCGGTCCATCTCCTCTCCCAGCATAGTGACCAGGCCCCGGTCCACAGCCTCCGCCAGGGGAATCCTCCTGAATTCATCGAACATATCCAGCTTTTTGATCCGGGCCAGCATGCCGTCCGAGACAGCGCCGGAAATCTGGGCGCCGTCCTTCCAATAGACCTTGTAGCCGTTGTATTCTTTGGGATTATGGCTTGCAGTCATGTTGACGCCTGAGACCGCCCCCAGCTTTCTGATGGCATAAGAGAGCTCCGGCGTGGGACGCAGCGAGGGGAACAGGAATGTCCGGATGCCGTTCCCGGCGAAAATCTCCGCCGCCATCTCCGAAAACTCTTTAGAGTGGTAGCGGCAGTCATAGGCAATGACAACGCCCCTGGAGGGATCCTCTCCCGACTGCAGGATGTAGTCGGCGATGCCCTGCGTCGCCCGGCCCACCGTCAGCTCGTTCATCCGGTTGGTCCCTGCGCCGCAGATTCCCCGCAGGCCGGCCGTTCCGAACTCGATTTCCATATAAAAGCGCTCCGTGATTTCCGCCTCATCGTCCTTGATGGCCAGAAGTTCACTGCACAGTTTCTGCAGGGCGGGATCACTGCTGTCTTTCAGTTTTTCAACCCACTGACTGTAGATCTTTTTGATATCCATGTTCATCTCCATTCCGGAGCGCACTGCGCGGCGGGCGGCCGGCGCGGGCGGTTCCTTTTCGCTGTATTTTCCTTCCGGTTTTCCGTCAGACACGGCTCTGTCTTCGCTTCCTTCTTTCTCCGTCAGACACGGGGCTGCATTTATCTTATTATAGCATTTATGACTCTCCTGTGGGGGACAGGGGCTTTGTCTTACTATGCTTTTATGGTGTTTTACGGTGTGACTTTCTGCTTGACTTTGAAGGGGAGGATGCCTATAACATTAATACGAGCCGCCCGGCGAAGGTTCCTTTTGGATCCATAGTCCGCACGGCCGCGCCCGATCCTGCTGACAGACGACAGTACCGGGGCATTTTTTTAACAATTCACATGATGTGAGGGTTAAAAGGCCTTGAGCAGAGCCCTGTTGAGCCTTCTCGAGTCTTTTGACATTTCCATCATTTATCATTTCTGACGGAGGTGTTCTTTGGATAAAAAAGCCATTGCGGAAATCCGCAAACTCATGACACTGAAAAATTGCAGGATCGACCGGATCCGGGGCTGCTATGTCGATGAAAACCGTGAGATCGTGACTGAGCTGCGGGAGACCTTTCTGGCACTGGAGGAATCCACTGTGGAAAAATACTGTGAGATCTTCCGGCAGACACTCAGCGGCAAGCCCGGGCGGAACCTGTTCAATCTGGAATTTCCCCTGGAGGAGGAAGCCCCCGGCGGAAAGCAGGACCTGCTCTACCGCCTTCTGCAGTCCGGTCTTGACGACAGCACACTGGTTCGGGCCTTTTTTGACAAGATGATCGAGACCGCGAAATTCCCGGAAAAGTATCTCATCCTTCTCGCCCACGGTGTCTACGACATTCCCGGCCGGGCATCGGACGGAATCGATATGGACGACGCCTCCGAGTATGTCTACTCTTTTATCCTGTGCAGCCTCTGCCCTGTGATTCTCCTGAAGGAAGGGCTCTGCTATGACTCGGACACCAGGAGTTTCCTTGACCGCAGGAACGACTGGGCTGTTCAGCGTCCGGACGCCGGCTTCCTGTTCCCCTCTTTCAATGACCGCGGGACAGACATCCACCAGTCTCTCTTTTTTGCCCGCCGTCCCGATGAAATGCACGAGGAAATCCCGGCAGAACTCCTCGGCTGCCCCATGCCTCTGCCCGAGGGAGACCAGCGGGATCTCTTTAAAAATGTCATTGAAGCCTCTCTGGGAAGAGACTGTGATTTTGACAGTGTCAAAAATATTCACGAGGCCATCGGTCAGTACGTGGAACAGGAGAAAGACAGCGGCGAACCCGCTCAGATCGAAAAAGTCCAGCTGCGCCGCATTCTCTATGAGAGCGGTGCCCCGCAGGAATCTCTCGAGACCTTCGATGAGGCATTTGACGCGGCCATCGGCGAAGGCGGAGCCCTTATGGCCGAAAATGTCGCGGACGTCAAAAAGCTGGAGATCAAGACTCCCAGCATGCGGATCACTGTCAAGTCTGAAATGGCGGACATGATTCAGACACGTTTTATCGATGGCATCGAATATCTGACGATCCCTGTGGCGGACGACATCGAAGTCAACGGCATACGGATCCTTCAGTCCAGACAAAAATAAAGACGGATTCCGCACAAAAATAAAGGCGGATTCCGCGCGGCGTTCCGCTTTTACAAAAAGAGCCTCCCCGGTGATGATCACACCAGGGAGGCTTTTTCTTTTATGGCACGGCCCGTGTAAAGAATATTTCCGCCCTACGGCGGAAACGGGCCGGTCGGAGGTAGAGGACGGCAGGGCCGCCTCCCCCCTATTAATCAGTAATAAATAACGATCGGAGTTCCGGGCACAATATTATTGTAGAGGGTCTCAGCCACCGATGACGGCAGGTTGACGCAGCCATGAGAGCCGTTGCCCTTGTATTCCTCGCCCCCGAACACAGTCTTCCACCAGGCGTCGTGAAGTCCCTGTCCCTCGTAGAAAGGCATCCAGTACTGGACTTTGGTGGTATATTTCTTCTTGCCCTCGCCGCCCTTCAGGGTCGCGGGACTCTCTTTGAAGGCGAGCGGGAAAACGCCGGTGGCAGTTCCCTGATCCAGCGTGACATCACCTGTGACGACATCGCTCTCGAGGAAAAGTCCTCCGTTCAGGTAATACCACATGTGCTGGGCCCCGATGCTGACTTCGACGTAGGTCCCGTTCAGATCGTCCATGCCGTTCCTGCTGAGGTAGCAGGGATCGCCCCAATCGTTGTAGCTCAGATAAACCGGCTCCCTCTCCACGGACTGGCCAGAGAGAATGTCCTGTGAGAGCTGGGCCGCCTCCTGATCCTCCAGGATCGTATAGCCGTATTCGTTCAGACCTGCCGGAAATGTCACTTCATTTCCCCATGTCGTAGTAAATACACGATCCCGATACCGGGTATTATATTTCTCCGCAAGTTCGCCTACGTATTCCGCCACCTTTTCCTCGCGGACGCTGATTTCGTCCCCGCGGATCTTGAGCCAGTTCATAAATGTCTTGAAATCCAGGGTCTCTGTCGTGCCTCCGAAAATATAAGTGACCGTCTCATCCGCATACTGGTTGAGCATATCGCGCTTCTTCTGCAGCCGTTCATTGGACGCTGTCACATCCGGCACGATATAAAGAGATGCAGGAATCGTCCTGACTATGCTGAATCCCTCAGTCTTGTCCTGTCCTTTGCTCTTGTCTGCCTTCTCCTTCTGATCCGAATCCTGATCCTGCCTGGGGGCGGAACCTTTGTCCCCGCCATCCTGATCCGCCTCTGCAGTAGCTGCCTCCGCGGCGCTCTCTTCTTTGGCCGTCTTATCCGCCTTCTTCTCTTCTGCGGAGGAAGCAGTCCGGAACAGGGGCTCGATCTCTCCCTTCAGCCATTCACGCAGGTCTCTGTCATGCAGCTTTGTGCCCTGTACCTCGGGCTGAATCTCACATTTACCGGATTTGCTGCTGTAAACAATCTTCGCGTTGACGTTCTCTTTTCGTTCGGCTGTAAGCGCTTTTTTAGTGACTGCTTTCTTAAATACCTCTTCCGCGAAGGAATACGGAATATCCAGTGAAAAAGTGTTCCCGTTGACAAGCGAATGCATAATGGTCTTCGAGTCAACTTTTTCGGATTTCATGAATTTTGTCAGAGAATCTTCAAAAGTCTTCTCGTCCAGGGAATATCCCAGATCGGAAAGCGGCGCACGGAAGACCTCCTTTCCATCCTCCTGCAGGACCACTTCGCCGCCCTCGACCTCCGCGGCATATCCGGCAGTCACCTGAGCCGGTGTCTGTCCGGACACATCACGTCCGTTGAGCTTCGTTCCTTCCAGAAACGCATTGCCTCTCTGAAGGGAGCCGATATAATAAGCACCCGCTCCGGCAGCAGACGCCAGAACCGCGATGATGACCAGTATTCCGAAAAAAATACCTTTCTTCATATATTAAAAACCTCTCGTTTATAATTATATTAAAAACCCGGCAACCCCGAATTTCCCATTATTATAACACGCCTATGAAGATAATAAACCAGAAAATCATGAACTATGTGTGCATTCTGCAGGCTTAAATCGATCTCTCAGAACCGCTATCAGTTTTCTCCCGTCTTCTTCCCACTTGTTTTGTGCACTTTCACCATAAAAAAGGCGGTTCTTCCATGTTACGGCCTGATTTTACACTGTCTTTTTGTATAATCTGCATGATTTTTGTTGTTTTTCACACTTACATGAAATCGATTTCCGTTGTACAATCCTCAGCAACAGAGATGGAAAAAACACCGCGGAAATGACGGGATCCCACTTCCCGCATAGCCATGTTTCCCTCTGATGCGCATATACGCATATGCGTGGTTTTCGTTTTCGCAGACGGCATACCGCCTGCACCTTCCGGACCAGAGATACCGCAGACAGTAATACTGAGGATGCGGTCTTTACCGGAACTCAAAGCACCTCATGATTCAGAAAGGAGGTACTGAAATGTTTGATGTTATGAAATATGCAGCCAATCATCATGTCGAGGTAGACGTTCGTCCCGGCACAAAACCTGTTGTCTGGGAATTTTTCATCAGAGACAGAGGACTTGATCTCGTAAAATTTACTCAAATCTTTGATTATGAGCTCGAACGTCAGCACAATGTAGATCTCTATCTGGAAAAGCGCTGTGATGCCCTGATGGAAGATGTAACGCTGGTCAGACAAGCACAGAAGACCATCAGCGCCTGATTGATTCGTCTGTTTTTCGTCTGACTGCGTGTCTTCAGCCTTAACCCCTGCAGACCGCAGCAGAAAAGGCCTTTGTTTTTGGGAACGCTCGGACACCCCCGGAGGACATCCTGTGTCTGAGTACAATTGAATATTCCGAAGAAGGAATATTCCAGTATATACAAGGGAGCCGGCCTCGAAAGAGGACCTGCTCTTTTTTTTGTGCACGTCCGCACGTCCCGGAGCGGCAGAGCCGGAGGCGGCCGTACAGCCCCCTTCTTTTTATGCATCTCCCGGAACGGCAGAGCCGGAGGCGGCCATGCAGCCCCCTTCTTTTTATGCATCTCCCGGAACGGCAGAGCCCCAGGCCCGGGCTGAAGCCCGAAACGCAAACAGGAGACAGAGAGTCCTTCCCTGCCTCCTTCCGTCATCAATTTACAATCGCTTCTTCAGTCTCCTTATCAAAAACATGTATCTTATCCGTATCGAAAGTCACTGTCATGCTGTCTCCGGGGCGGACCCTTGTGTCAGGCTCCACCCGGGCAGTCACGGATTTGTCCCCCAGTTCGAAGTAGAGAAATACCTCCGCCCCGAGGAGCTCATACACGTTGCAGGTCACTCTGAAGCTGTATCCCTGGCTCGCGAAGGCGTCCTCAGTCTCGAGAATATCTTCCGGACGGATTCCCAGGATCACATCTCTGCCATCCCACCCTCCATCGATGAGGGGCTTGGACTTCTCTCCGGAGAGCGGAATGCTCTGTCCTTCGATCTCCAGATATGCCCTGCTGCCCAGAACTCTCACTGTCGCGTCCAGGAAATTCATCTGAGGCGATCCCATAAAGCCCGCCACAAAAAGATTACAGGGTCTTTCGTACAGATTCTGGGGTGAATCGATCTGCTGGACGACTCCGTCTTTCATGACAACGATCCTGGTCCCCAATGTCATCGCCTCTGTCTGGTCATGGGTGACATAGATGATCGTGGTTCCCAGCCTCTGGTGAAGCTTGGCGATCTCCGTTCTCATCTGGACACGCAGCTTGGCGTCCAGATTGGACAAAGGCTCGTCCATGAGAAAGACCTTGGGCTTGCGGACGATTGCCCGGCCCATGGCGACACGCTGTTTCTGTCCGCCGGAAAGAGCCTTGGGTTTGCGGTTGAGCAGGTCGGAGAGGTCAAGAATCTTGGCGGCCTCCCTGACAGCCCTGTCAATCTCCTTTCTCGGGACCTTGCGCAGCTTCAGTCCGAAGGCCATGTTGTCATAGACCGTCAAATGCGGATACAAAGCATAGTTCTGGAAAACCATCGCGATATCCCTGTCCTTGGGTTCTACATCATTCATCAGTTTTCCATCAATGTAGAGCTCGCCGGAGGAAATATCCTCGAGCCCGGCGATCATTCGAAGCGTTGTGGATTTTCCGCAGCCGGAAGGCCCTACGAAAATAATGAACTCCTGGTCCGCAATTTCCATATTAAAGTCTATAACAGCATGCACGCCATTCGGATACACTTTGTTGACGTCTTTCAGCGATAAGCTTGCCATTTTCCTCCTCCGCGTTTAACCCGGACGGGTACCTTCCCATCCATACGCTTCTCCTCCACAACATGTTATGCCCGGCAGTCAGTGCCACAGGCATCACCTGGATTTTAGCATCACCGGGATTTTATCTTCTTTTCGATTTTCAAAAAAAGCGGGTTATACAGCAGCGCGCACAAAAAACCGGGGCCGGTCAGCCCGAACAATATTTCCACCGGCAGCAGAGCAGGCATGAGCCGTGCAGCTGCCGGAAAGCCGAGTGTCACCATTACCATGGAAATCGTACATGGAAGCGAGGACACTACAAGGGCAAACGCGCTGCCGATCGTGCCCCTTACAGTATTGTCAAATCTTGCCAGCAGCGGAAACACATAAAGGAGGGTGAGACCGGCGTAAGCGCCTCCCCCTATCAGCAGATATCTGAAAAAAACGGGTAACCGTACCGCAGTCTCCCCGCCTCCCCTTGTCAGATAAAGGTCCAGCGCCAGGACAGCGGCAAACAGCAGATAAAGACACCAGATCACTGTTGCCTGCCTGAAATTCTTCCTGAAAGAATAGAAGAAGTCCGTCAGGACATATCCCTCCTCACGTCTGATCATTTTGATAAGGACATAGTGCATGCCCGTCATGGCCGCCCCCGCCGTGATCACAGGAATACAGCATAACAATACGATCAGATTCAGAAAAAGCAGATCCGCCACTATGGAAAGCTTTCCCATCAGGGGGCCTTCCGGATCAAAACTACTCACTCTTTCCTCCATGCGGAATAAATAAATGATGCATCAGTTTTGTTTTTTGCTCTTGCCGCCTTGCCGCCCGCCAGGGCGGCTTCCGCGAAGAGAAATCCGCGGAGGCGGTTTCTCTGATGCGATCACTGGAGGTTTGGGACGCCTTGCGGCACAAACCTCCGAGAGCAAAAAATGATGCATCGGCATTATTTTTTGCTCTTGCCGCCTTGCCGCCCGCCAGGGCGGCTTCCGCGAAGAGAAATC
>JAUNEM010000243.1:2637-3677 GCA_030525515.1 Eubacteriales bacterium | reverse complement strand
TTCCCCACCATCGAAGCCGGCAACATCGGCTACAAGATTGCTCAGCGTCTGGGCAACTTCGATGCTTACGGCCCCATTCTGCAGGGTCTGAATGCTCCTATCAACGACCTGTCCAGAGGCTGCAACGCTCTGGAGGTTTACTCCATGGCTATCATCACCGCCGCTCTGTCCTGATTGGTGAAAAGAGGGGCAGGAAAGAACTGAGGGACCGATGCCCGGAGAGCGGGCTTTGTGAGCCTTTAATGAGCTGAGGCTTCGATGTCCTTCCGGACTGATTCCGGTTATGCCTGACTTGAAAAGACGGTCGCGGCGCAGATTCTCTGAGAGAGGGGATTGCCGCTGAATACTTTCGGACGGAATAAAACGCAGACTTTCGGACGGTTAAAACGAAAACAGTCGGACGGGATACACGGAGTTAATCAGATACAAAAGAGCGCTGCTCACATCCGGTGAGGGCGCTCTTTTTATTGTTGTTCTATTTTTTTTCATCGCGCAATACCCGTGACTTCAGAAGCCATGGAGGGCAGCAGGAGTTGTGCGGTCGTGAGCCGGTGCCGGAGAGGGCGGCGGAAGCCGCAGCGACCGGCGGCCTCTTTCGGCAGATTCCCCTCTTTCATAAGGAATATTGCGGAAACGGATGGTGATGTTGCCGGCGCTGTCCTGCACTTTATACTGTACAAGATCGCCGTTAACGGAGACTTCCACTTTTTTGGTGATATCCCCGTCCGTCTCATCGTAGGCGGCGTATCCCTCCTCCTCATACTGTTCGCCGGGCGCGACAAAGTAGCGGTTGTCCCTGGTCAGGAAGATGGAGGGAGGAGTCCGGTCTCTGTTCTGCTCTTCCTGTTTTTTCTTTTTGAAGAGTCCCGCGTTGTGCAGAAGGGCGGCCACGATAAGAAGCGGGAGCAGGATCAGGAGAACGTTGCGGATTATAGATCCGGGGCTGCGTTTTTCTTTTTTCATATAATATATATCCTCTGTGAACGGACTGTGTGAAACCGTCGGCCGCAGGCCTTGCCGTAACTGCCGGGAGTATCGGA
>JAUNEM010000243.1:0-2627 GCA_030525515.1 Eubacteriales bacterium | reverse complement strand
ATCTGCGGAAAATCTGCGGCGGAAAAACTGCCGGGAGTATTTGAAAATCCTCTGTTGACGGATAGAATTCTTTGTGCTATGTTATATCAAAGGTTGCAAAAGGTCTTTTTTTTTTGCGCGAAAAGCCGGGGGAGCGGCGCTGCAGCGGTCCGGTTCCCGTGCGGCGGCTGGCGCGAAATAAAGAAATCAACGCATAAACGCATTTATTTGGAGGTTCGGCATGCGTACAAGGATTACATTGTCATGCACTGAGTGCAAGCAGAGAAATTATAACACAACTAAGGATAAGAAAACACATCCGGAGCGTCTTGAAATGAAGAAGTACTGCAGATTCTGCAGAAAGCATACTGTTCATAAAGAGACAAAGTAAGGAGTCATTCATGGCAGCGAAGGAGAATGCAAAAGCGAAGAATTCCGGCAAGGGTTCTTTTTTCAAGGGCGTCAGGACCGAGTTCGCCAAGATTATCTGGCCCAGCCGCGATACCATGGTCAAACAGCTGATCGCAGTCGTGTGCGCGACAGCAATCACTGCGCTGCTGATCGCAGTTATTGACTACGGCGCTCAGAATCTGATCGATGTTCTCGTGAAGATCAACGCGGCGTGACAGCGGAACCAATGAAGTCTGATGACATCATTGCAGCCCGCGGCAAAGAGGCTGCAAGTCAGTTTGATGAGGTATATAATGGCAGATAATAACTTCGATGCAAAGCCGGCGAAAGCCAGGCTGAAGCCCGGAGTCCTTCCGGGAGTGCGCCAGATCAAACGTCCTGATTTCTCCGTCCGCGCGGCGGATATCGAAAAGGCCGAAGAGGCAAGGGCACTGGCGGAATCCGGTCAGGCGGGCGAAGCCGATGCCGCGGAGTCATCCGCTCTTGCAGATGCTCAGGAGGCGGCTGCGGTTGCGGCGTCTCTTGCGGCACAGGAGGGCGCTTCGGAGGAAGATCAGCTCGATGAGAGCGCGATCACGGACGAGCCTAAGTGGTATGTGGCACACACCTATTCGGGCTATGAAAACAAAGTAAAGATCAATATCCAGAAGACGATCGAGAACCGGCACCTGGAAAACCAGATTTTCGAGGTCAGGGTTCCCATGTATGACGATATTGAGATCAAGGACGGCAAAAAGAAGAACGTCTCCAGAAAGATGTTCCCCGGTTACGTGCTGGTGCGTATGATCATGAACGACGACACCTGGTATGTGGTCAGGAACACGAGGGGCGTCACCGGTTTTGTCGGGCCGGGCAGCAAGCCTGTTCCGCTCACTGAGACGGAAATGAAGTCGCTCGGCATCCAGGGTAAGAGCATCACGGTCGACTACGAGGTCGGAGACAGAGTATCGGTCATCGCCGGAATCTGGAAGAACACCGTCGGAGTCGTACAGAAGATGGATTACAACAAGCAGTCCGCCACGATCAACGTGGATGTCTTCGGGCGCGAGACGCCCGTGGAAATCGGATTTGCGGAGATTCGGAGGTTTTCGTGAGCCGGGCCTGAAGGCCTGAGTCTGGCGAAGGCGCGCGGTGCCGTCCGGGCGCCGCGGATGAGGTAAACCCTTCAGGGAGACTCTCCCCGCGGAAGCATGACCTGTGCTTACAGGCGCGGGATCATATCCTGCGGTCATGAGAGGGAATCCTTTTCAGGGCGCCGCTCTGCAGGGCGGCAGACAGATATAGTTTCGTGGGAGCAGCCGCCATGCTGCGTATACCACAAAGGAGGAAAAATGGCTAAGAAAGTTACTGGGTACATCAAATTGCAGATTCCTGCCGGCAAAGCAACTCCCGCTCCCCCGGTAGGTCCCGCGCTTGGTCAGCACGGTGTCAACATCGTTCAGTTTACCAAGGAATTTAACGCCAGGACAGCTGATAAGGGCGACCTGATCATTCCCGTCGTCATCACTGTCTACGCAGACAGAAGCTTCAGCTTCATCACAAAGACTCCCCCGGCAGCAGTCCTGATCAAAAAGGCTGCAGGCCTGCAGAAGGCCTCCGGTGTCCCCAACAAGGAAAAGGTCGGCAAGATCACAAAAGACCAGGTCAAGGAAATCGCTGAGACAAAGATGCCTGATCTGAACGCTGCAAGCCTTGAGGCTGCCATGAGCATGATCGCCGGCACTGCCAGAAGCATGGGAATCACTGTAGAAGATTGAGTTATCGCCGATAGGAGGAAATACAAATGAAGCATGGAAAGAAGTATGTCGAAGCGGCGAAGCTCGTCGACCGCGCTGCAGTTTATGAGCCGGCTGAAGCTATCGCTCTTGTAAAGAAGACCGCAACTGCAAAATTTGATGAGACTATTGAAATCAATATCCGTACAAGCTGCGACGGACGTCACGCAGACCAGCAGGTCCGCGGCGCTGTTGTCCTTCCCGCCGGCACCGGCAAGAAGGTCCGCGTTCTCGTTTTCGCCAAGGGCGCGAAGCTGGACGAGGCACAGGCGGCAGGCGCTGATTATGTCGGCGGCCAGGAGCTCCTTCCCCGCATCCAGAACGAGGGATGGCTTGATTTCGACGTAGTCGTTGCCACACCTGATATGATGAGCGTTGTCGGCCGCCTCGGCCGTATCCTCGGACCTAAAGGCCTGATGCCGAACCCCAAGGCCGGTACCGTCACGATGGATGTCACCAAGG
>JAUNEM010000242.1 GCA_030525515.1 Eubacteriales bacterium | reverse complement strand
CATGTGGACATGATCCGCATCGCTATGGAAGCCGGCAAGCACGTATTCTGCGAGAAGCCTCTGGCTGAGAACGTCGAGAAGTGCCTGGCTGCAGAAGAGATCATCAAGGCTCATCCCAACCAGATCTTCATGCTGGGCTTCATGCGCCGCTTTGACAAGTCCTACAGGATCGCGAAGCAGAAAATCGACAACGGCGACATCGGCAAAGTCGTTCTGGTACGCTGCTATTCCGAGGATCCCAGGTCCACATTTGACAGCTATCTTCCCTTCGCCCCCACTTCCGGCGGCCAGTTTATCGACATGTCCATCCATGACATCGACCTGATCCGCTGGCTGACCGGTTCCGAGCCCAAGAAGATCTGGGCGATCGGCGGCTGCTTCGAGTTCCCGCAGTTCAAGGACTGGGATGACGGCGACAACGTATCCTGCCTGATGCAGTGTGAGAACGACGCAATGGCCTTCATGTTCGCAGGCAGGACTGCTGCCCATGGTTCCGCTGTTGAGACCGAGATCGTCGGAACTCACGGAACACTGAGAATCGGCGCGACTCCTTCCTCCTCTCTGGTAGAAGTACTCAGCGAGCACGGCGTCTGCCACGAGTGCTTCCAGGACTTCGTCAGCCGCTGGCACGATGCCTACATCACCGAGATGGAAGTCTTCTGCGATTATGTGGCCAAGGGACAGGCTGCTGAGCCCAATGTCTATGACGGCACAAAGGCTACCAGGGTTGCCTATGCCTGCAAGGAATCCTTCCTCAGGAACGAGCTGCTGACCCTCGACTGAGCCGGAGAAGAAGAAATCCGGGAGTACGTTCACATGAGTGATTCCGCTCTCACCTGAAACAATCCGCTGATTCCATGGGAGAAACCGCTTCTGCGAATCTCTCCCCGGAGCTGCTCTGACGGGCGGCGCGGTCGTAAAAAAAGAAAAGCCCTTTACAAAGTTCCGATGACATCTGGTCAGTCAGTTCGCCCGGAATACTTGTAAAGGGCTTTTTTCTCATTTCAGGGCAGAGTTCCTGCACTTCAGGCAGTGCTTTTCTGAAACCAGGCGGAGTTCCTACGCCTCAGGTGGTGTTCTTTTTGCGGGAACTCTTGAGAAGGCTGCGGGCGCCCTCGAAGGCAATCTCGCTCATGCGGTCGGTGGCCTCCTCAAGTGTACAGTCGATCTCTCCCCGGAACCACCGCCTGTAGACTCCGGCGGCTCCTGAAACAAAGAAGCTGACACGGATGATGATGTCGCTGGCAGGAGTCCGGGTCAGGCGCCCGTAGCTGTTGATCAGATGCCGGACAACGGTATCCTCTACCCCGCGCCAGAAGAAATAGTAGTCCGGATTGCTGGAGAGTGCGCGGCAGAGCTCCATGTTTTCCCGCAGGAGGGAATTGGCCTCCTCCGCGAAGATTCCGCGGTCAAAGGAGCGCCGGAAGAAGCTTTTGGTCGTCAGCCGCAGCAGCATTTCACTCGTTTTTTCCTCAGCGAACTCCTCTATAATCTCCTCTGTGGACTGGTAGTGAAGATAGAAGGTCTTGCGGTCTATATTCGCTTTTCTCGCGATTTCGGACACTGTGACGCGCTTTCCTCCCTTCTCCAGAACCAGGTCAAAATAGGCCTGTCTGATCGTTTCCCTTGTTTTGGCGACTCTCCTGTCCATTCTTTTTATCTCCGTATTTTTCTATAAATTGATCAAAAGTGTGGAATAATCCACAATCCTGCAAAAACTGGCAATTGCCCGGAGGAATGCCCCTGTGGTAAATATAATACCACACCTGTGGAAAAATCTATCAAAAAATACATCTACAGAAATTCAAGGATTTGGAGGTAATTGTCGTCATGAATTCAGCAATGTATATGATGTTTGCACTTCTGCCTTTTATAACTGCGCTCGTTCTGATGGTTGCGGCTCATATGCCCTCGTGGAAAGCGCTGGGAATCTCTCTGGTGATCACACTTGCGCTGGTCCTGACTGTGTGGCACATGGATGCGGTTTCGGTCAGCGGCTATTTTCTTTATGGAGTGCTCAAAGCTTTTGATCTTCTGCTCATTGTGGGAGGCGCGATCCTGCTTCTGAACACTCTGAGGGCTACCGGGCTGATGGATGTCATCAGCAGCGGGTTCTCGGACATTTCACCGGATCCCCGTGTGCAGGCCATCATCATCGGATATTTGTTCGGTGCTTTTATCGAGGGAGCTGCCGGCTACGGGACTCCCGCTGCCCTCGCGGCACCGCTTCTGGTGGGACTCGGCTTCCCGCCTGTGGCGGCGTGCATTGTGGCGCTGATCTCGAACAGCACACCGGTTCCCTTTGCGGCAGTCGGCACGCCGACACTCATGAATATGTCCAATTTATCTACAGCTGTGAATGAACAGGGAATTACAACGGAGATGTTCACGAGTGAAGTGACCCGGAAAACAGTCTTATACCTGGGCGCTGCAGGTCTGTGTGTTCCCATCATGCTGGTCGTGGTACTGGTACTTTGTTTCGGCTGTGAAAAGGGAATGGCTAATAAAATCACGTCAGTGGTCGAGATGATTCCTTTCTGCCTCGCGAGCGGACTTTCCTTTATCGTGCCTTATTATCTTCTGGGTACCTTCGTGGGACCTGAATTCGCTTCTATTATCGGATCGGTGATTGGACTTGTCTTTTCAGTGACGCTCGCGGGCAGAAAGGTTCTTGTCCCCGGGAGGGTATGGCAGTTCGCGGATGTGGACGAAGCAGGAGAAACGCTGAGAAAGAGCGCGGGTGGATCCCGCGGCGGACGTGTAGCCCAGCCTGCCTATGCGGCAGCAATGGGAGACAGCTCCGGTATGAAAAACGACTACCAGACGGTGATCAATGACGGAGCGGAGTACGCGGAATCCTTTGACCGGAAAAAGACGTCCGAAAGGACACAGAGTCCCGCACTCTCAAAACCGGATACACGCACTGTTCTCAAGGCATGGTGCCCCTATGCCGCCATCGCGGGAATCCTTCTGCTCACCAGAATTCCCGCTTTTGGCCTCAAAGCTCTTCTGAACAGCGTGGCCATTCACATCCCTTCCATTATGGGGAACGCGGATCTGCACTATGATCTGGCACTGCTCTACAGTCCCGGACTGATCCCCTTCATGCTGGTGTCGGCAGTCCTTCTGCTGGTCAAGAGAAAGGAAATGGAAAAGGGCGAGGTCAGTACGGTTCTGAAAAAAACAGGTATGCAGATCCTGACAATAGCGCTCGCTCTTCTGTCAGGCGTTGCCATGGTCCAGATCATGGTGGGATCCGGCAATAACCACGCGGAGCTCCCGGGCATGCTTCACATGATCAGCACATATCTGACCCACAGTGTCGGAAGCGCTTTCCCGGTGCTGTCTCCCCTGCTCGGCGTATTCGGAGCTTTTGTCTCCGGTTCCTGCACGGTCTCCGGAATTCTGTTCGGACCCCTGCAGTTCCAGACAGCGACTCTTCTGGGTCTCAACGGAGCATCGATCATAGCCCTGCAGATGGCGGGCGGAGCGATCGGAAATATGATCTGCATCAACAACGTCGTCGCGGTCGCGTCGACTACAGGTGTGTTCGGGAAAGAGGGACGGATTATTTCCACCAATTTGATTCCCTGCTTTATCTACACAGCGCTGGTGCTGGTTATTTATATGGTTTTCGGATAAACAGAGAAGAGAAGGGGTCGCGCCCATAGGGGGTCGCGCCCTGA
>JAUNEM010000241.1 GCA_030525515.1 Eubacteriales bacterium | reverse complement strand
CTTTCCATCCGTCTCTTCAGCGGAAGAGATTACAGATGCGACTTGCATCACGGACAAAGGAATAGGCTGGAAGATCAATGTGCTGATCAGAAGGAAAGTTAAAACTTTCTGAATCCACCTTTTCTTTTTCATAAAGCCCTTTTCTCCTTTAAAAACAGGGTTAATTCTGAATATTCTTCTTCAGAATTCCGTTCCGGCAGTCCGCGGACCCGCGGGCTGCGATTGTACCGTCCTATCCGGTTCTTTCCCTATGTGCCGGGAAAATTTCTAGGATACTGCTGCCAGCAGGTCTTTCTCTTCATAATTCTCATCGTTTTAATTCCTTCCTTTTCCATTCTTCTTAATGGCTATGGGCATCGCTTGCAGACCCATAAGTGAAAAAGCCGAGTGTGATTTCAATGTTGATTAAAAAAAGAATGATTACGGACCGCCGGTTTTGTCCGCCGGCATAGCCTGAGTCATTCCGTAAGCCCAGAACAGGGTAATAAAAAAAACGGAATGATTCCCGGCTGCCTGCATTGTCTGCCGGCATAGCCTGAGTCATTCCGTAAGTCCAAAACCTGGTAATAAAAGAAACGGAATGAGTTCTGACCGCCGGCATTATCTGCCGGCAAAGTCCGAGTCATTCCGTGTGTTCTGAACCGGGTAAAAAAACGGAATGAGTTCTGACCGCCGGCATTATCTGCCGGCAAAGTCCGAGTCATTCCGCGTGTTCTAAACTGGGTAAATATTCAAGTCAGTCCTGGTGATGCTGTCAGAATTTACAAAATCCTGCATTTAATGGTTTTACTTTTTTACCATTGTGATACCGTCTCCTGATCATGTCATTCTTCCGTCTCTATTTGCTGCACCGTCTCGTGGAAAATCGTACAAATGTCTAATCTAGACTATAATACATGCAAGAATCATATCTGTAAATATGTTGCATCAAAAATCCGCCTAAATTATATCCAAAAATTCGCAAAAACTGTCCAAAAATTCGTACAAATTTTTCCAATGTCAGCCTGTTTTGGACAAGGCCGGCCTTGGGTTCCAAAGAGGATTTGAAGTCCATCTTCCTACATTTTTCTGAACGGCTGCAAGCACCCCTGTACGCCGTCCCACTCAATTCGGCCTGGGACGCATGGCCGGAATTCCGTGTTTTGACTTATACGGTCAATTCTCCACGGTCTTCTGAAAGCCGCCGGTCCGGAAGCCCCCTCCCTTAAAACACGGTGTGATCATCTCCCGAAGAACTCTCCCGCGGGATTTTTCCCCGGGATCCGCCCGCAGGATTTGTCCTATTGGGCCACAGTCCGGACTCTGATCCTGTCTCCGTATTTCCGTACAGCCATGAATAATAGCAGGCCGATGATCAGGTACACGACAGACATGATCTGATAGGCGTCAAATCCTCCCAGTACATCGGGGAGGTCATCCCTCAGAAATTCTGTCAGAAAACGGGATCCCGAATAGACCGCGACGTACAGGGGAAAAAGCGTTCCTTCCCTGTAAGTCCGCTTTCTATACCACAGAAGGAATATGAATATCAGAAATGCCACTGCGGCTTCCACCATTTGAACCGGAAATTCATATCTGTTCGTACATATGTTGTAATAAAAGCTTCCCGGCATCTCAAAGGAATAGCAGCATCCGTAACAGACGCATGCCAGTTTGGAGATTGCCAGAGACATGGGCAGGCCGGGTGTAAGCAGATCAAGGGCCCTGAGGAGCGGTATCTTCAGAAAAGATGTCAGGACAGGAAACGCTATAAACCAGGCCGTAAGCGACCCATAATAATTCTTATTGCCGTCCGTGAACCAGTCGCCGAACTTCTGGTTCAGCACTAATAGAAGAAGCAGACCCGCCAGGGTGAGGCCGCAGAACACTGCTGCCGAGACGAGCAGCTTCTTTTTTTCAGAAGTCTGCCTGCGCGCCTGCGGACAAATCTCACTGAATGGTCTGCGCTGAGATATGGCCCAGAGGTAGAGGGCGGCTATACCGACATAATTCAGGGCATTGTACATATCTATTGAAATATTTCCAATATTTACGATCTGAAGCATATTCAATCCTCCGAAAGAAGAATATCCGCAAGAGCCGCGGCTTCCGTCGACTGGAAATAATGTGTCGGCGAATCAATATAATGGACGTCACCAACTGCCACGACATATTGACTCCATCGATCAACAGCATTCTGGTAGTCCTGTGTGAACAGATCCTTCCTACTGAGAATCAGAGTCACCCTGCAGGGAATCTTTTCCCTGCGGCTGCCCAGAAATTCAAAGTACTCTTCCGTATTGCTGCGGAAACGGATGATCAGGTCTTCCATCCGGTCTTGCGGCAGCTGAGGCAATCCGGCCCGGGACAGGATCTTCATCAGTTCCCGGTCTGATATCGTCTTCCAGATGTTCTCCGCCCGCGCAGGAGGTATGTCAGCGCCCGCAAAATATCTGCCGACGGTCATCTGCGGACCATTTAACTGCTCCAGCAGTTTCATTGCAATAGCCGAACCGGCGCAGTGGGAGTAAAAACGAATCTCCATCTCCCCTGCAAGCTCCAGGATCCGGGTCCGGGCGCCGTCAAGGTTCTCACCCCAGGACAGGAAATACAGAGCGGCAGGAGCCTTCCTTTTTTTGAATTCCGCCACCAAAGCCGTATAGGCGGCAGCATCTCCGCCGGCATATGGAAACAGAATGATACCGCTGTGGAAAGGCTGATCCGGCAGGTAGAGAGGCACCAGAGAAGCTGCGGCTTCAGTACTGCCAAGCAGAGCCGCCAGCTCCGCGGGGCTGGAGTGGGTCATAAAGTCAGACGGTGACAATTGATCCAGCGGCGGCCTGCACAAAAGGGAGAGCATATCCAGACTGGTGCCGCCCAGGTCAAAAAAGCTGTCGCTGCGGCCGACACTCTCCTTTTTCAAGACTTCCGAAAAGAGTGCGCAGAGCTTTCTCTCCGTCTCATTTACAGGAGGCTCATATTTTCTCTCTTCACGGGGGATCTGCCGCAAGGCACTGCGATCAATTTTGCCGCTGGCCATGCGAGGCATCTCTTTTACATGGGTAAAGGAATGGGGAATCATATATCCCGGCAGGATCCCGCCCAGCTCTTTTCGAAGAGAAGCACTTTCTTTTCCCGTGTAGAACGCGATCAGGCGGCCCTCTTCCACAATGACGGCAGCTTCGGGGACCAGCTGCATCAGCGCTGTCTCGATCTCCTCCGGTTCAATGCGCTGTCCGTTGATTTTTACCTGCCGGTCATTTCGCCCGACATATACGATCGCGCCGTCGTCATTCCAATAACCGATATCTCCGGTCAGGTACATCTGTCCCGCCCCGTACGGATCCGGAACAAATCTCTCCGCCGTGCGCGCGGGATCCCGGATATATCCGATCCCGACAGGAACACCGGCAATACAGATCTGTCCCTTGACCCCCACCGGAACCGGCTGCAGATTCCTGTTCAGAATATACATCCTGCAATTATCGACGGGGTAACCTATGGGGACGGGGTCAGTCTCCGTCCCTGTGCAGTCGTAGTATGTGACATCGACCGCACATTCTGTCGGGCCATAAAGATTATGGACGAGAGCAGGAGCTCTGCGGACCAGGGAAGCAGGAAGTGCCTCGCCTGACAGAAAGATGTTTTTCAGACTGTCCGTTTTCGATCCGCCCTCTTCCAAAATACCCTGAACATCCGGTGAACCCTGAGCA
>JAUNEM010000240.1 GCA_030525515.1 Eubacteriales bacterium | reverse complement strand
CCCGACAGCAAAGAAGAAGATGAAGCGGGAAAAGATTCCGCAGACAAGAAAGAAACCGAAAAGGACAAGGATTCCGCAGACAAAAAAGAAACTGAAGCTGATAAAAAAGAGAAGGAAGAAGACAAAGACGGTTCTCTCACAAAGACACAGAAAAAATATGTCAAATCCTGGGAGGAAAACCATTTCCGCCCCTTCCCCCTGACCACAGGGCTTCATGATTACAACTGGAAATATCTCAAATATGACGATGACGGTGTCCTTCAGTACAAAGGTGACGAGAATTACACTGTCCGCCGCGGAATCGACGTCTCTGAGTTCCAGGGAAAGATCGACTGGGACAAAGTCAAAAAGGAAGGCTACGATTTTGTCTTTGTCCGTGCCGGCCACCGCACCTTCCACACCGGAAGTCTGGAAAAGGATACCCGCGCCATCAAGAACCTGACCCGCGCTGAAGAGGCAGGCCTTGATGTGGGCGTATATGTTTTTTCACAGGCCGTCTCCATCAAAGAAGCGATCGAAGAAGCCGAACTCTGCCTTGACGTCATCAAAGAGAGCGGCGTGGAAATCACTCTTCCCGTCGTCTTCGACCCCGAGATTCAGATCGAGTACAACGCACGCATCAACTATATCAGCAGCAAACAGTTTACCGATAATGCCGTCGCCTTCTGCGAGACGATCAAGGAAGCAGGTTTCACCCCTGCCATCTATGCCAACTGCTCCACAGAGACTGATATCCTCAACTTGTCCCGTCTGGAAAATGCCGAAATCTGGTACGCGGACTACAACAGCGTCCCTGAATCGCCCTATCGCTTCACCTACTGGCAGTACAGCAACATGGGCTGGGTAGACGGTATTCCGGAGACCGAGACCGACCTCAATCTATGGTTCGTCCCCAAAGGCAGTTCAAAAAAGGACAGCACTAAGAAGGGTACCGCTGACAAGGACACCACAAAAAAAGACAGTGCTGAAAAGGTCAACGCTGACAAGGACACCACAAGAAAAAACAGTGCTGAAAAGGGCGATACCAAAAAGAACAGCACTGATCAGAGCAGCACAAAGAAGAATACTTCAGACAAAAAAGACTCGGATAAAAAAGCCGTTAAAGAATGATCCCTTTTTACATCTTTAGATAAACATCAGGAAGCCCGGGAAAAGAAGCCGCAAATGACGGACCTTCCCGGCTCTTTGCGGACATCCCGGCAAGCAATCCCGGTCAGGCCAATCTATTACAGAAAGAAGTGCCCTCCATGAAAAAACACTCTATCTACAGGAAAATATCCTCCGTATTCCTCGCCGCAGCATTCCTCTGCGCTGTTCTGCTCAGCGGCTGTCAAAAAACAAAAAGCCCGTCTGCGGAAAACGCGCGCAATTACGTCATGGCCCTGCTGGATCTGACATGTGCCGGAAACCTTGAAAAGGCCGTTGAAACGTACGGTGTGGAAGAGCGCCAGGCAAAGGAAATGCAGCAGGAGGTTCTCGACGGCCTGTATCCCTCCCTGAAAGAGTCGGCGGAACTGGATGAAAACACCCGGGCCCTGCTGCGCGATTACCTGATCGAGGCAGGAAAGTACTGTCACTACACCGTACTTCCGGTCGAAGGGCCTGTTGATGAGAACTCTTCCGGGTATGATATACAAGTGATGCTTGAGCCCTGTAAAATTTTTAAAGGCATCTCCTCTATTCTCGATGAGGAAATCGCCGCCATGAGAAAAGACAACGCCGCGCTTGCCGGCGCGTCACAGGATAAAATCCGGGCAAAGATCTTCACTTCTGTATTTCAAAGGCTCACTGAGAATCTGAAAAACGCGGAGTATGGACAGCCGGAAACAGTCACCGTGCATTACGGCCCGGTCGATCAGGCCGGCAAAGTCTACGGACTCAATGATGAGGACTGCCGTGCGCTGGGAGACAAACTCTTTTCCATGGAAGGGCTTGAATAACTTCCGGGCAGGACCGGACAGCCGGTCTGAAAAATAATGTTTTTTCTATATTTTTCAAAAGCGGCAGTGATTCACATTGCGCCTTCCCATGCGCGATTATATAATGTATACGAGCCCGCAGCTGTGCATTTAGATACACTCTTAGATATACTCTTAGATACACTCTGCATTTGCCCTGACAACTGATCTTTTTTACTGTTTTCACCCCGGGGCCATCCTCCAAACGGTAAATATTATGGAACTTAGCCAGAAACAAAAAAACAATATTGCAAAAAATATAGATGAGAAGCTCCAGTCCTTCTGGAAAGGCTGGCATATTGTACGCCACATCGGTACCGGCGCCTACAGCGAAGTCTATGAAGTCCACAGGGTATACTTCAATGAAGATACTCATTCCGCCCTGAAAATTGTCCGTCTGGATCAGAACGGGGTTCCGATCCGTTGTAAGACAGACGCCTGGAACAGCGTCTTTTATTCCCCTGAAGACGAACCCACAGCTTCTCTTCTGGTACCTTCTTCAAATTCTTCTTCCGGCAGCAGATCCTCTGTTCCCTCCGGAAACGTATCCCGGTCCGGGAAATCCGCTTCCGGATCAGCCTCCGGCTCCAAAAGGGCTTCTTTTTCATATTCACATTCTTCAAATTCCGCCGGAGATCCGGGATCTTTTGAGTCTTCCTCTCATTCGATGGGATTCATCGAAGAAATCAATATTATGCGCAGTCTTCATGGAGCTCCTAACGTTGTCTCCATCGAGGACTATTTCCTGCAGCCTGTTGACGACGGAGTCATTGTTTATATCCGCATGGAACTTCTGGAGTGCCTGTCGGATTCCAGGATATTCAATTCCCCCGATGACGTTCCGGTCCGGGATGTGCGCAAACTCGGTATGGATATCTGCCGGGCTTTGATTTACTGCGAGAAAGTCAAAGTGATCCACAGAGACATCAAACCCGGAAATATCTTCATCAACAAATTCGGAGATTACCTGATCGGAGATTTCGGAATTTCCAGGCCTCTGGATTCATTCTCCGGATCTGACAGCACGCAGGGTACCGGGACAATTTCCTATATGGCCCCCGAGATTTATTCGCGTCTCGATTACGGTTCTACGATTGATATCTATTCGCTGGGAATCGTTTTGTACCAGATGCTGAATAAAGGACGGGTGCCCTTTCTTCCCATGCCTCCGATCAACTATACAAAAGAAGATCTGAACAAGGCCAACGGCCGCCGCTTCCGGGGCGAGCCTCTGCCTCTGATCGCTTCGGTGGATAAAGGTCTGCAGGACATCGTCCGGAAAGCCTGCGCTTTCCGTCCCGAAAACAGGTACGCATCCGCGCAGGATTTCTATGAGGCCCTGTCCAGGTACCAGTTCCCCGAAGAGAGGTCTGAACTGTTTTCATCGTTTGAGGAAGAGGATACAGTAAACATCAGAGAGACGTCCCGTCCGGGAAAATCCTCGGGCTTGTTCTTTGACGATTTTCCGGACGATGAGTTCTCCCCCGGCTTCCTTTCGCAAAAAGACAGGGAAGATCTTTCCAGGGATTTCCCCATGCAGGAGGATCATGGTACCTCCCGCAGCTTCCCCTCACAGACGGGCAAAGAGCCTTCCCGGGACTATCCTTCACAAAAAGACCGGAAATCTGAAGTTCCTGCGGGAAACCTGTTCGAGGACTTCTCCGCGGCTTCCTCTAACGGACAAGAGGCGGAAAGCTTCTCCGCGTCCTTCCCTTCACCCGAAGACACAGACGGCTCATCCGCGGCTTCTTCACGGAAAAGCAGGGGCGGTTCTTCCGCGTCCTCTTCACGCAAGGGCAG
>JAUNEM010000239.1 GCA_030525515.1 Eubacteriales bacterium | reverse complement strand
TGAAAGCGAGACTGAAAGCAGGGAAGACAACAGCTTTTCATCAGCTGCGGGAGTGTGATACAATAAGGCGATGCAAGAAGGCCTTTCACAGGGCCGGGGATAGATACAGTTACGAGGAGAAATCATGAAATGTAAGGACTTCTCCGGCATGGTCCCCGCTTTTTTGAAGGATACTCTGGATGATACATCTCTGAGGGAGTTTCTCGAACACTATGACTCCTGCCAGGGATGCAGGGAGGAACTGGAGATTCAGTTTCTGATCGAAAGAGTCTTCAATGAGATGGGGGTTGCCGACGGGATCAACCTGCACAAAGATCTGCCTGAATATATAGGGAGAGAGCGGAAGCTGCTTAAAAAACGGTCGAGGCTGACCAGCGTGGCGGTTCTGATGGAGCTGACTGCGGTCATAGCCGTGGTGCTGACGGCCATACTCTTTTTTTCATAGGGCGGTTTCAAAAAATATATTTCCATGGCAAAAGGAAACGGAACTGCGCGGGGCTGCACCCGGATACGGTTCGAAAGAGGCTGTCCCTGTAACTGCTTTGCAGGGCAGAGACCTTGCAGACCGCATCGGGAGTGCAGGATTCGCAAGTGAGTCTTGAATATGGATAGGGAAAAATGAGCACAGAAAAGAAAAAGAAACTGATGCTGATCGATGGCCACAGCATTCTGAACAGAGCTTTTTACGGTATGCCGGATCTGACCAATTCCAAAGGGGTCCACACAGGGGCTGTCTATGGATTTCTGAATATCCTTTTCAGTCAGCTGGATGAGGAGCAGCCTGACTATCTCGTGGTCGCTTTTGATGTTCACGCACCCACTTTCCGCCACGATGCCTACGCGGACTACAAAGGGACCCGCAGCGCGATGCCCGAAGAGCTCCGCCAACAGGTACCTCTGATCAAAAAAATGCTGACCGCGATGGGGATCGAAATCCGCGAGCAGGCAGGTCTGGAGGCGGATGATATCCTGGGAACCCTGGCGCGCAATGCCGAGGCGATGGATATGGATGTTGTTCTGATCTCGGGTGACCGCGACCTTCTTCAGATCGCGACCGACCGCATCTGCATCAGGATCCCCAGGACACGGCAGGGCAAGACCTCGATCGACGATTTCCGCGCTCCCCAGGTCCTGGAGACCTACGGAGTGACTCCGCTCCAGTTCATCGACGTGAAAGCGCTGATGGGTGATTCTTCGGACAATGTTCCGGGCGTGCCCAAGGTGGGAGAGAAGACGGCCACGCAGCTCATCAGGGACTACGGTTCCGTGGACGGTGTGTATGAGCATCTGGACAACATTAAAAAACCGGCTCTTCACAGGACTCTGGCGGAGAATGAAGACAAGGCCAGGCTCAGCCTGTTTCTTGTGACCATCAAGACCGACTGCGACGTCACCCTCGATCTGGACAGGGCCGGAACGGGAGATTATTACACGCGGGAGGCCTTCGAATTATGCACAGAGCTGGGATTCAAGAACCTTCTCCCCCGCTTTGATAAGGCGATACTGGAGGATCAGGAAGAGGAGTTTTCGGCAGATGTGATCGCGGATGCTGCCGGCCTGTCGGAGCTGGAAAAAGTCCTTGTGGATGGAATTGCGGACGGTAAGAACTTGGTGATCGGCATCTGTCCGGTGATGGACCGGGCGGGATACGGTATGAAGGATCCTTCCCTGCTTGTGGGCGCGGCGGTATCGTTTGTTCAAAACGGCAGAAACCGCAGCTGTTTCATCAACGTGTCGGACCGCGAACTGGATCTTGATGCCTCCGCAGCCGGAGAGCCTGCGGGAGCCGGGAACGGGAATGGAGCTTCTTTCCCGGATGCCGCGGGAGAAGGCCGGGCAGAAGCTGCAGGGGGCGCAGAAGGGAAAGACAATGAAGACGCTGTCTCCGGCGGACCAGTCTCCGCCGCGGATCTGATCTCTTTTTTCAAAAAGATCAGGACTGAGGTCCGGGCAGGAGCAGGAGCCGGCGGCGCAGAGGACCAAAGCCGGCTTGCCCTGTTCGCACAAAAGGATCATATGGGCCTCTGGGGAATAGATGCCCGTCGCGAGTTTGCTGACGGGATCCGCATGGAAGGAATTACCGACCTTCAGGTGTGCTGTTATCTGGCCAACCCTCTCAAAAATGATTATGAGATCGAAGATGCCGCCAATGAGTATCTGGGTATTTCCCTGCAGAGCAGGAAGCAGCTTTTCGGCAAAAATACCTGGGCGGAGGCGGAGAGAGCGGACGCTGAGGCGGTCAGGTCTTATGCCTGCCGGGCGGCGGATGCCCTGCGCAGGATGGAACCTCTTGTCAGGCAGAAGCTGGCGGAGCAGGAAATGTGGGATCTCTACACACAGATCGAGCGCCCGCTGACCTTTATTCTCGCCGATATGGAGAGGCTGGGTATCAGGATCCGGCCGGAGTCCCTCAAGGAATACAGCTCCAAGCTGGGCGGCAGGATCGATGAGCTGGAACAGCAGATTTACAAAGAGACCGGATCGGTCTTTAACATCGCGTCTCCCAAGCAGCTGGGAGAAGTCCTATTTGAAAAAATGGGACTTCCGGGCGGCAAGAAGACCAAGACCGGTTATTCCACTGCCGCGGGTGTCCTGGAGAAGCTTGCCCCGGACTACCCGGTAGTCAATGATATTCTGGAGTACCGCGGCCTGACCAAGCTGCGCTCGACTTACGCGGACGGACTCATGGCCTATGTGGCGGATGACCGCAGGATCCACACAACATTGACCCAGACGATCACGGCAACAGGCCGGATCAGTTCCACTGATCCCAACCTGCAGAATATCCCCATGAAGACAGACCTGGGAAGACAGATCCGCAAGGCGTTTATCCCCATGAACGGCTATATTTTTACAGATGCCGACTATTCCCAGATCGAACTGAGGATCCTGGCCCACATGTCCGGTGACCAGGGGCTGATCGATGCCTACAGGGAGAATGAGGATATCCACAGGATCACTGCGTCCAAGGTCTTCCACACACCTTTCGACCAGGTCACACCGCTGCAGAGGCGAAATGCCAAGGCGGTCAATTTCGGGATCGTATACGGGATCAGTTCCTTCGGCCTCTCCCAGGGCCTGAGCATTACAAGGCAGGAGGCCTCCGAATACATCAAGGCCTATTTCAAGACCTACCCGGGGATCAAGGTGTTCCTGGATGATCTTGTTTCCTCCGCAAAGGAAAAAGGTTACGCAAAGACCATGTTCGGCCGGCGCAGGCCGGTTCCGGAGCTTAGCTCCAGCAACTTCATGCAGCGTTCCTTCGGCGAGCGCGTCGCCATGAATTCTCCGATCCAGGGCTCTGCGGCGGATATCATGAAGATCGCTATGATCCGCGTCTGGGAGAGAATCGCTCGTGAACAGCTCAGCTCCAGGCTGATCCTGCAGATCCACGACGAGCTGTTGATCGAGACAGCACCGGGCGAAGAGGAACAGGTCCGTCTCATCCTGGAGGAGGAGATGGGGCACGCGGCTGACCTGTCCGTGCGCCTGGAGACGGATGTGCACAGCGGCAGCGACTGGTACATGGCAAAATAAAGGAAGATTTGTCTGCCGGTGTGCGGCCTGCGCATGTTTGGAAGAATCATTCCGATAAAATATAAATTTACTAAAACTTCCCACACCGAAAAGGTGTGTTTACCTTGAAAACTCAATAATATAGGCAATAATAAAGGCATAGAACCCATGCCTTTGGTATAATTGAATTGTCCAGAAACAAATACACCAGAAGGAGGTTTCTATGCCCAATTCAATTCTACC